>NZ_MOMO01000180.1:0-19196 GCF_009933855.1 Pseudomonas sp. SG-MS2
CATCGGCAAACCGCACCCGGCTGCCAATCTGCACCTTGCTGGTCGAGGTGGCAGTTGGCACCACCTGCGCGCTCTGCACCCTGGCGCTGAAATAACGCAAGTCACGCTCGGCATCTGCCAGGCGTTGCTTGTCGCCCTGTTCGCCCAGGGCCTGCAGCTCGGCACGCAAGGCATTGAGTTCGGCCACGCGCTGCTGCAGCTGGCGCAGGCCATTGGTGGTGACGTAGTTGGGCTGGTCGCTGACGTGCCGCTCCACCGGCTGGTCGGCCTGGGCGGCGGCTTGGTCCTCGTTGACGAATGCGCGGCTCATAGGGACCTCCTTTTGCTCAAAACAGCGTGAAAGAGCCGGTGGGTTCACACTCGCCGGCCTTGATGCGGCCGTCGTAGGAGCGGCCTTGTGTCGCGAAAGGGTTGCGCAGCGGCCCCGGCATTACTTGCCACGCCATAGGCCTTGGGGCCGCTGCGCGCCCCTTTCGCGACACAAGGCCCCTCCTACGAAGAGCAGGGCGGGTCAGTAGTGATACCACTTCAGCTCCAGCATCACCTCATTCTGGGCAGTAGCCAGGTGGCTGAACTCCCGTGAGGCACTCAGCCTCAGCCCCAGGTTCTGGCTGATCTCCCACTGCTGGTTCAGGCTCACACTGCGCCGCACTTCGCCATTGGTGAAGTAATCGCCTTTGGCTTCCAGTGTCATGTTGCCCAGCCCGTTGCGCCACAGCAGCCCGCCATTGAACCCCGCCGCCGGGGCGATGAACTGGGCGAAGTCGTTATGGTGCTCGACCCGCACCGTGCCCAAGGCAAAGCCCAGCAGCCCATCGGCCAACTGCCAGGTGCCGCCGGCACCGCCGTTGACATGGCTCACCAGCACTTCGTCGTCATGCTTGCCCGGCACCCGCTCCAGGCCACCGGCGACCTGCCACGACCAAGGCTTGAGCAGTTCGTTGCGAGGGGTCAGTGAGCGAATGGTGGCCAGGTCCAGGCGTTGCACTTGCCAGTCGTTGCCTTCGTACTGGCGCACCTTGAGCTGCAGGATCTCGATCTGCGCGCCGAGCGGGAAGCCGTAGGCATTGTCGTTCAGGTCGTGATACGCCATGCGCAGCCCGTATTCGGCATAGGCGCGGTCTTCCCGGGTGCCGACGCCAAGCTGCCAGGTGCGTGAGTCGTGCCCGTCCTCGGGCAGGCCGGGGCGTTCAATTTGCAGGGGCGGTGGCGGGTTGCGGTTGATCGCCCGCAACAGCTCGAAGCTGCGCCGTGCCTGGCCGGGGTCGCGCTCCTGGCCGTTGGCTCGGTAACGTTCCAGGCGGTAGGCGGCATCCTGCACCAAGGCCTGGCGCTCGCGGGGCAGGGCGGTGAATGCCGGGCTCTGCAACTGCGCAGTGTCGGCACTGACGGCCAGCACCTGGCGCTTCTCATCGAGGTCCAGCGGTTCGGCCCGGGCCAACAATTCCCGTTCACGCGAGGGCCGGTAGGTCTCGCTGGCGACCATGCCCGACTGTTTCACGGCCTTGACCGTGTCGGTGGGGATCGCGGTCAGCGGGAACTGCGAGGTCAGGTCCAGGCTCGGCCGCGCCACCTGCAGCAGTTCCAGCAGGCGGTAGGAGCAGTTTTCGTCGAAGAAGAAGTAATCGAACTGGACCTGCTTGAGTTCCCACACATGCTCGACCATGCGCCCGGTTTCTTCCGGCGTCAGGTCCAGCTGGTACTCCCACAGGTCGCGGTTTTCCAGGCTGCGGTATTCCGAGAGTTTTTCCTGGTAGGGCATCAGGGCGAACAGCCCGGGATAGCCGCCCATCAGGCCCTTCCAGGCGTACAGGATGCTGTTGTCGCTGCCTTCGATATAGGCGCCGAAGTTGATGGCGTAACTCAGCAGCGTGGTGTCGTCGCTGCGCGTGTTGGACTGGTCGATGCGCAGCAGGGTATGGCCGAACATCGACGATGGGCTGTTCAGGTAAGCCGCCGGGAAGATCAGTGCCGCGCTGTGGGGGTCGACCGATTTGTACCAGGCCTTGAACTCCTGGCAGTCCGGCTGCGGCAAACCTTGCAGGCCCAGTTGCTCGGTCAGCCAGCGGGTGCGGGCGGGGAACACGCATTGGGCATGCTTGTCGCCCAGGCTGGCCGGGGCATACAGCGCTTGCACCGTGGCCCGCAGTTCCTGGTCCGGGTGGTGCGCACCGTCCTCGGCGAGGAAGAATTTGCGGTCGTCTACATAGCTGCGCCAGCCGCCGAGCTTGGCGGTTTCGTAGTGGCCCAGGGCAATCCAGTAGGGGGTATTGGCCAGTTGCTGGAGACGGCCTTCATCCAGCGCAGGCGCGGCATGAACAGGGGCGCAGGCACACAGCGCCAGGTAAGCGAGGCGTTTGAGCATGTCGGGCAACTACTTCTTAACGATGCCGATAAAAAGGCGAAAACCCGCCCCGAGCGGGGCGGGAGCAGCTGCGCTTAGGCCTCGGTAGCGTACTTGGCCAGGCGTGGGTCGTTCTTCAGAACGGCCAGGGTGTTGCTGTGGACAGTTTCGGCATTCACGTCAGCGCTGCTGAAGATCTGGTTGAAGTGCTGGTGGGTGACCGAGTTGAAGTAGCCGCGGTCTTCCGGCGCCACACCCAGTACCACCGCGTAGGTGGTGAGTGCTTCGCCCTGGCCCATGGCCATGTCTTCGGACAGTTCGTTCATCATGCCATTCATGGCGAACCAAGACTTGCCGCCATAGGTCAGCGAGGCCTTGGTGGAGCAGCCGTTGGTGCCGGAGGTCATGCCGAAGGTGGCGTTACCGGACGTACCGTTGGTGGTGGATGCCAGGAAGTGAGCCGGCGTGCCGCGCTGGCCTTCGAACAGCATGTTGCCCCAGCCGCAGTTCGGGCCGCCTGGCGCTTCGGCCATGGCATTGAGTGAGACTACGGTGAACAGAGTACCCAGAAGAATCCGTTTCATAGCATTTGTTCTCTATTTGTCTTAACCAAGGGTCAGGGTTGCTGGCAACTCGGTTGCCAGGTCGGGAAAGCTTTTCACCCACCCGCGCAGCTTGGAGTTTAGGCACGATCTAAAGGTTGCGTCGTTGATTGCGAAAAATTTGCTTGGGTCGCTAATCGATACTGCGACATAAAGTCCCGCTGAGCCTTGCAAGGCGCGCGCGGGCAGCGCCAGAATGCTGCGTATCTGCCCCGCCGAAGTAAGGAAACCCAATGCCCGATCCCGTCGCTGCGCGCCTGCGTCTCGCGCCTGAAGCTTTGACCAGGCGTTTTTCCCCCGAGCAGTTTGCCTTTGCCAATACCGACGATCTGGAGCCGTTTCGCGGAGTCCTGGGCCAGGAACGTGCTGTCGAGGCCCTGCAGTTCGGCGTGGCCATGCCACGCCCTGGTTACAACGTGTATGTGATGGGCGAGCCCGGCACCGGGCGCTTCTCGTTCGTCAAGCGCTACCTCAAGGCCGAGGGCAAGCGCCAGCAGACCCCGGCCGACTGGGTCTACGTCAACCACTTCGATGACACCCGCGAGCCACGGGCACTGGAGCTGCCGTCGGGCAGCGCCGCAGAATTCATCAGCGACATGGGCGGCCTGATCGACAACCTGCTGGCGACCTTCCCGGCGGTGTTCGAGCACCCGTCCTACCAGCAGAAGAAGGGCGCCATCGACCGCGCCTTCAACCAGCGTTACGACCGCGCCCTGGATGTCATCGAGCGCGCCTCGCTGGAAAAGGACGTGGCCCTGTACCGCGACGCCAGCAATGTCGCCTTCACCCCGATGGCCGACGGCAAGGCCCTGGACGAAGCCGAATTCGCCCAGCTGCCGGAAGAGGTCCGCGAGCAGTTCCACGAGGACATCGCCTTCCTTGAGGAGCGCCTCAATGAAGAACTGGCCAGCCTGCCACAGTGGAAGCGCGAGTCGAACAACCACCTGCGCCAGCTCAACGAAGAAACCATTACCCTGGCGCTGCAGCCATTGCTGGCGCCGCTGTCGGAAAAGTACGCCGAGAACGCAGCGGTGTGCGCCTACCTGCAATCGGTGCAGTTGAACCTGCTGCGTACCGTGGTCGAGCAACTGGTCGATGACAGCAAGACCGACGCCGTGGCGCGCAAGCTGCTCGAAGAGCAATACGCCCCAAGCCTGGTGGTCGGCCACCACGCCGTCGGTGGCGCCCCTGTGGTGTTCGAACCGCACCCAACTTACGACAACCTGTTCGGGCGGATCGAATACAGCACCGACCAAGGGGCGCTGTACACCTCCTACCGCCAACTGCGCCCAGGCGCGCTGCACCGTGCCAACGGTGGCTTCCTGATCCTTGAAGCGGAGAAGATGCTCGGCGAGCCGTTCGTCTGGGATGCGCTCAAGCGCGCCCTGCAGTCGCGCAAGTTGAAGATGGAGTCGCCGATCGGTGAGCTGGGCCGTGTCGCCAGCGTCAGCCTGACGCCGCAGATGATCCCGCTCAACGTCAAGCTGGTGATCATCGGCTCGCGTCAGCTGTACTACGCGTTGCAGGACCATGACCCGGACTTCCAGGAGATGTTCCGGGTGCTGGTGGATTTCGACGAAGACATGCCGATGGTCGACGAGAACCTCGAGCAGTTCGCCCAGCTGTTGCGCACCCGCACCAACGAGGAGGGCATGGCGCCGCTGACCAGCGATGCGGTGGCGCGCCTGGCCACCTACAGCGCGCGCCTGGCGGAAAACCAGTCGCGCCTGTCGGCGCGTATCGGTGACCTGTTCCAGCTGGTCAGCGAGGCCGATTTCATCCGCCAGCTGGCCAGTGACGAGATGACTGACGCCGGGCATATCGAGCGTGCGCTCAAGGCCAAGGCCACCCGCACCGGGCGCGTTTCGCAGCGCGTGCTCGACGACATGCTCGCCGGCATCATTCTGATCGACACCGAAGGCGCCGCTATCGGCAAGTGCAACGGCCTGACCGTGCTGGAGGTCGGCGACTCGGCGTTCGGCATGCCAGCGCGCATTTCCGCCACCGTCTACCCGGGCGGCAGCGGCATCGTCGACATCGAGCGCGAGGTCAACCTGGGCCAGCCGATCCACTCCAAGGGGGTGATGATCCTCACCGGTTACCTGGGCAGCCGCTATGCCCAGGAATTCCCCTTGGCGATTTCCGCGAGCATTGCCCTGGAGCAGTCCTACGGCTATGTGGACGGTGACAGTGCCTCGCTGGGTGAGGCCTGCACGCTGATCTCGGCACTGTCGCGCACCCCGCTCAAACAGTGCTTCGCGATCACCGGCTCGATCAACCAGTTCGGTGAAGTGCAGGCGGTGGGTGGGGTCAACGAGAAGATCGAAGGCTTCTTCCGCCTGTGTGAGGCCCGTGGCCTGACGGGCGAGCAGGGGGTAATCATCCCGCGTGCCAATGTGGCGACGCTGATGCTCGATGAGCGTGTGCTGCAGGCGGTCGAGAACGGCGTGTTCCACGTGTATGCGGTCAGCCAGGCTGACGAGGCGCTGAGCCTGCTGGTGGGTGAGGACGCCGGGGAGCAGGACGAGCAGGGCCAGTTCACCGAAGGCAGCGTCAACGCCCGGGTGGTCGAGCGCTTGCGCGAGATCGCCGAGATGATCAGCGAGGAAGACATCGAGAAGGCGGAAAAGGAACGCCTGGAAGAGGTGATTGCCCAGGCCAAGCCGGCCTGAGTCAATAAATCGGCGCTAGCGGCCATGTGCTACCGTTCAGCGCCGGTTTTCCATCTTTTTGCGCCGCTATTCTATGCTGGAACTTAGGACGGTATCAGGGTTCAGGATGGAAACAGCCCGAACGTTTCGAGCTGAATACGGCTTATTGGAGGGGGACGCGGCCATGCGCAACCTCTGCCTCACTCGCCAGTGCCTGGGCCTGGTGACGCGTATCGAATGCAGCATTCGCCCGCTGGCCGGTGATAACGGCATGTGGACCTTGCTGTTCGCTGCCGGCATGGCCGGTGAACAACCCTCAGCCATCAAGGCCCAAGGGCCGTTCCATGGGCCGTTGGTGGCCGAGTCGGTGCTCAACGCCATTGTCGACAGCCTGACCCTGCATGGGTACCAGGTGGCCGAGGATCCGCAGATCTGGTGCCTGCACCTGCAGGCGCAGTTGCGCCGGATCAACGGTGAACGTTGTCGCAACCTGGGGGATTACCAGTTCCATCCTGAAACCTGAGCGCCTCTTCTGGCCCAATCGCCGGCAAGCCGGCTCGCACTGGGGCCTCACTGCTTACCAAGGCAGTGGTGTACCTGAGGTAGCCGGCTTGTCGGCGGTTGTGCTGCACGGCAGCCCCCTTCAGGCCGGGCTTTTGCTGTAACAGGTGGCTGGCTATACTCGGCGTCGCTTTTTTAGTCACCTTACGAGTCCCAACCCTCCATGGAACGTATTCTCGAAAACGCGATGTATGCCTCGCGCTGGCTGCTCGCCCCCATCTACTTCGGCCTGTCCCTCGGCCTGTTGGCCTTGGCGCTGAAGTTTTTCCAGGAAGTCATCCACGTCCTGCCCAACGTCTTTGCCCTGAGCGAAGCCGACCTGATCCTGGTGATCCTGTCGCTGATCGACATGTCGCTGGTGGGCGGCCTGCTGGTCATGGTGATGATCTCCGGCTACGAGAACTTCGTCTCGCAGCTGGACATCGACGACAGCAAGGAGAAGCTCAACTGGCTGGGCAAGATGGACTCTTCGTCGCTGAAGATGAAGGTCGCCGCCTCGATCGTGGCCATTTCCTCCATCCACCTGCTGCGGGTGTTCATGGACGCGCAGAACATTTCTACCGACTACCTGATGTGGTACGTGATCATCCACATGACCTTCGTGGTGTCGGCGTTCTGCATGGGCTACCTGGACAAAGTCACCAAGCACTGAGTGCTTTCGGGCCCCATCGCCGGCGTACCGGTGCTGGGGCCAGCGCGGCCCAACTGACGAGCGGCGTCAGCAATGCCTTGTGTATTCCCAGGTCCTGTACGAAAAATGAGCACTCATGCCTGGTTCCAGCAGCGAGGTGCTCTCATGAACCTGCATCAGCTCAATACCGAGGCCAGGGCCGGCCATGTCGACGAAGTGAACCTGATCGCCATCGAAGGTGGTGATTATCTGCTCGAGGCCCGCATCAAGGGCCACGCCCACCCCCTTGCCGATACCCGCGGTGAACGCCTGCGCGTGCACTCGGTGGAAGACGCCCGCAAGTTGCTGCAAGCCATCCCGATGGTCTCGATGAACCTGGTGCACTGGTCTGTGCAGGACGAAATGTGCGGCATGGGTTCGCACCCCGAAGAAGACCTCAAGGTACCCATTTCCCAGCGTTCGGCCTGGTAGCTGCTCGCAGCTTCCCAGTGTGCTAGGCTGCTCGCCCTTTTCATCAAGGGCGCGGCTGCACTGCGCCCTGCAGTGGAGCACGACAATGTCCGAACTCAACCTGTCCACCGACGAAACCCGCGTAAGCTACGGCATCGGCCGTCAGCTGGGCGGCCAGCTGCGCGACAACCCGCCACCGGGCGTCAACCTGGAAGCGATCGTGGCCGGCCTGACCGACGCCTTCAACGGTGCCGACAGCCGCGTCAGCGAAGCCGACCTGTCGGCCAGTTTCAAGGTCATCCGTGACGTGATGCAAGCCGAAGCGGCTGCCAAGGCTGAAGCCGCGGCTGCCACCGGCAAGGAATTCCTGGCCGAGAACGCCAAGCGCGAAGGCATCACCACCCTCGCTTCGGGCCTGCAGTTCGAAGTGCTGACCGCTGGCGAAGGCGCCAAGCCGACCCGCGAAAGCAACGTGCGTACCCACTACCACGGCACGCTGATCGACGGCACCGTGTTCGACAGCTCCTACGAGCGTGGCCAGCCGGCTGAATTCCCGGTCGGTGGCGTGATCGCTGGCTGGACCGAAGCCCTGCAGCTGATGAACGCTGGCAGCAAATGGCGCCTGTACGTCCCGAGCGAGCTGGCCTACGGCGCCCAAGGCGTTGGCAGCATCCCGCCGCACAGCGTGCTGGTATTCGACGTCGAGCTGCTCGACGTTCTGTAATGCCTCTGGGGCCGCTTTGCGGCCCATTCGCGACACAAGGCCGCTCCTACAGGCCCATGATGCTCTTGTAGGAGCGGCCTTGTGTCGCGAACGAGGGCAAAGCCCTCGCTATGCCGATCAATTCCAGTCTGTTCCCACCGGGCGCAATGCCCGCGCATAGCAAAACAGGAACAGATTGCGTACCAGCTCCTTGAGCACCACCGGCTCACTCGAATTCAGCCCGCTCATGTCCAGGTCGCCCTGGTCACGCAGCTCGTCGAGCGCTTCTTCTTCGAGCATGGCGCACACTTCGCCGGTTTCGCGATGCAGGATGCGCAGGTAAGGGTGGGGGCGGTCCAGCCAGGCGTCGATCAGATAAGTCATGGCTATTCTCCTTGGATAGCAGTCCAATGAGAATAATTCTTATTATCAAAATAGCAAGAGACTATTGGCTGTTTTTTATGTAATCAGACCTTGCGCACGAATTCCGACTTCAGCTTCATGGCGCCAATGCCGTCGATCTTGCAGTCGATGTCGTGGTCGCCGTCGCACAGGCGGATGTTCTTGACCTTGGTGCCGACCTTGACCACCAGGGAGGAGCCCTTGACCTTGAGGTCCTTGATCACGGTGACGGTGTCGCCGTCCTGCAGCACGTTGCCCACCGAATCCTTTTTCACCACGTCATCGCTGCCGGCATCGGCTTCGCCGTTGGCCGACCACTCGTGGGCGCATTCGGGGCAGATCAGCTGGGTGCCATCCTCGTAGGTGTATTCAGAATTGCATTTGGGGCAGGGCGGCAAAGTGCTCACTTCGGTTCCTTAAACAGACAGACGGTTAAAGGCCCATATTGTATAAGGTTTTAACGGGGAAGTGTTTTTGTCCGTACAAATGCATCGCGGGCAAGCCTGCTCCTCTGGAACCACGCGGATCCTGTGGAGCGGGCTTGCCCGCGAAGAGGGTGGCGCGATCTTAGTGTGTGCGCGCTACCGCAAACTCACTCAGCTCGACCAGTGCATCCCGGTATTGGCTGGCCGGCAGCACTTCCAGGCACTCAATGGCCCGCTTCACGTAATCACGTGCCAACTGCGCGGTGTAGTCCAGCGCACCCGAAGCTTCGACCGCCACACGGATCTGCTCCAGGTCTTCCAGGCCACCCTTCTGGATCGCCTTGCGCACCAGTGCAGCCTGCTCTGGCGTGCCTTCACGCATGGTGTAGATCAGCGGCAGGGTTGGCTTGCCTTCGGCCAGGTCGTCGCCGACGTTCTTGCCCAGGGTCTGCGAATCGCCTTTATAGTCCAGCAGGTCGTCGACCAGCTGGAAGGCCACGCCCAGGTGGTCGCCGAAGGTACGCAGGGCCTCGCGCTGCTCGTCGGTGGCACCGGCCAGCGCGGCGGCGCTGTGGGTCGAAGCCTCGAACAGCATGGCGGTCTTGCCGCGGATGACCTCCATGTACACCTCTTCGGTGGTGCTGGCATCGCGCACGCGCGACAGCTGCAGCACTTCGCCTTCGGCGATCACCCGGGTGGCCTTGGAGAGGATCTGCATGACCGGCATGGAGCCCAGTTCGACCATCATTTCGAACGAGCGCGAATAAAGGAAGTCGCCCACCAGCACGCTCGGTGCGTTGCCCCACAGGGCATTGGCGGTGGAGCGGCCGCGGCGCATGCCGGACATGTCGACCACATCGTCGTGCAGCAGGGTGGCGGTGTGCAGGAACTCGATGGTTGCGGCGAGCAGGCGCAGGTCGTCACCCTCGCGGCCCAGGGCCTTGCCGCACAGCAGCACCAGCAGGGGGCGCAGGCGCTTGCCGCCGGCCGACGTGATATAGTCGCCGATCTTCGATACCAGCGGCACGCGCGAGGTCAGCTGCTTCTTGATGATCTCGTCGACGGCGCTGAAATCGTCAGCTACCGCGCGGTAGAAGGTTTGGGGTTGCATCGGCTGCTCCAGTGAGGTTGCGCGGCATGCTAGGTCGCGGGTCCCGGTGTGTCAAGGCGCGCCGCCCGGTGAGCGGGGCCGGTACTTGCAAGCAAAACCCGGGTTGCGTACAATCGCGCACCCTAACTTCCTGGGCAGCACCTGCCTTACGCAATTGCGCCGGGCCGTTCCAGCCCTGTGCAGCCATGCCAGCCAATACTCATCATATAAAGCGCTGGGTGAGCAGGATTATCGGAGAAATACCCATGTCTTACGCAGTAATCGTTACCGGCGGCAAGCAGTACAAAGTCGCTGAAGGTGAATTCCTCAAAATCGAAAAGCTGGAAATCGCCACTGGCGAATCCGTGACTTTCGATCGCGTTCTGCTGGTTGCCAACGGTGAAGAAGTCACCATCGGCGCTCCAGTCGTCGCTGGCGCTAAAGTTGTTGCCGAAGTCGTTTCGCAAGGCCGTCACGATAAAGTACGCATCATCAAGTTCCGTCGTCGTAAGCACCACATGAAGCGTATGGGCCACCGCCAGTGGTTCACCGAGATCAAAATCACCGGTATCCAGGCTTAATCGCTCAGATCCCCTGAATTTATTTGGAGAATTGAACCATGGCTCACAAGAAGGCTGGTGGTAGTACTCGTAACGGTCGCGACTCAGAATCGAAACGCCTTGGCGTGAAGATGTATGGCAGCCAGGTCGTCAAGGCCGGCAACATCATCGTCCGTCAGCGCGGCACCCAGTTCCACGCCGGCTACGGCGTTGGCATGGGCAAGGATCACACCCTGTTCGCCAAGATCGAAGGCGTGATCAAGTTCGAGAAGAAAGGCGAGTTCAACCGCCGTTACGTGAGCATCGTCGCCGCTTAATCGCGACGTCGCTCCAGAAGCCCCGTCATGCGACGGGGCTTTTTCGTTTGTGGTGAGCCTCTTGCAAAGCTGTTTGTATGGGCTGCCGGCGTGGGTTTCTTCGGTCGTACGGGGCCGCCGCGCTCATTTTTGCAAGAGCCTCAGGTTTTTTAAGTATTCAGCTCGTCGGAAGGCGAGAGGCGGTTTTTGAATGAAGTTTGTTGACGAAGTATCCATCCGGGTCAAGGCCGGTGATGGCGGTAACGGTTGCATGAGCTTCCGTCGCGAGAAGTTCATCGAGAACGGTGGCCCCAACGGGGGTGACGGTGGCGATGGCGGCTCGGTGTACATGGTGGCCGACGAAAACCTCAACACCCTGGTTGACTACCGCTACACCCGTCACCACGAAGCCCAGCGCGGCGCCAACGGTGGCAGCACCGATTGCACCGGCAAGAAGGGTGAGGACCTGTTCCTGCGTGTGCCGGTCGGTACCACGGTGATCGACGCTTCCACCCAGGAAGTGATCGGTGACCTGGTCACCCCTGGCCAGAAGCTGATGGTCGCCCAAGGCGGCTGGCACGGCCTGGGCAACACCCGTTTCAAATCCAGCACCAACCGTGCGCCGCGCCAGACCACCCCAGGCAAGCCGGGTGACCAGCGCGACCTGAAGATGGAGCTGAAAGTCCTGGCCGACGTGGGCCTGCTGGGCCTGCCGAATGCCGGCAAGAGCACCTTCATCCGTTCGGTGTCGGCCGCCAAGCCGAAGGTCGCCGACTACCCATTCACCACCCTGGTGCCGAACCTGGGCGTGGTCAGCGTCGACCGCTGGAAGAGCTTCGTCGTTGCCGACATCCCTGGCCTGATCGAAGGCGCATCCGACGGTGCCGGCCTGGGTATCCGCTTCCTCAAGCACCTGGCCCGTACCCGCGTGCTGCTGCACCTGGTCGACCTGGCGCCGCTGGACGGCAGCAGCCCGGCCGATGCCGCTGAAGTGATCATCAACGAGCTGACCCGCTTCAGCCCGTCGCTGACCGACCGTGAGCGCTGGCTGGTGCTGAACAAGGCGGACATGCTGATGGACGACGAGCGCGACGAGCGCGTCAAGGAAGTGGTCGAGCGTCTGCAGTGGGAAGGCCCGGTCTACGTGATCTCGGCCATCGCCAAGCAGGGCACCGAGCAGCTCACTCACGACCTGATGCGCTACATCGAAGACCGCGCCGATCGCCTGGCCAATGACCCGGCCTACGCCGAAGAACTGGCCGACCTCGACCAGCGCATCGAAGACGAAGCCCGTGCCCAGCTGCAGGCCCTGGACGACGCCCGTACCCTGCGTCGTACCGGCGTCAAGAGCGTGCATGACATCGGCGACGATGACGCGTGGGACGATGATTTCGAGGACGACGAAGACGGCCCGGAAATCATTTACGTGCGCGACTGACCGGTTGCAGTACACTAAACGCCGCTCTCTGGAGCGGCGTTTTTGTATCCACGGTATCTACAGATTCGACATAGGTTGGAAGAGAAGATGCGAAGCAAGGTGACTGGCGCCAAGCGCTGGGTCGTGAAGATCGGTAGTGCGCTGCTCACGGCCGATGGCAAGGGCCTCGACCGCGGTGCCATGGCCGTATGGGTCGAGCAGATGGTTGCCCTGCGTGAGGCGGGCGTTGAGTTGGTGCTGGTGTCCTCCGGGGCCGTGGCTGCCGGCATGAGCCAGCTGGGCTGGACCGCACGACCGAGCGCGATGAACGAGCTGCAGGCTGCCGCTTCTATCGGCCAGATGCGCCTGGTGCAGGCGTGGGAGTCGAGCTTTGGCGAGCACGGCAAGCACACCGCGCAGATCCTTCTGACTCACGACGACCTGTCCGACCGCAAGCGTTACCTCAACGCCCGCAGCACGTTGCGTACGTTGGTCGACCTGGGCGTTGTGCCGGTGATCAACGAAAACGACACCGTGGTTACCGACGAGATCCGCTTCGGCGACAACGATACCCTGGCCGCGTTGGTGGCGAACCTGGTCGAAGCCGACCTGCTGGTGATCCTCACCGACCGTGACGGCATGTTCGACGCCGACCCACGCAACAATCCAGAGGCACAGCTGATCTACGAGGCCCGTGCCGATGACCCGTCGCTCGACGCCGTAGCCGGTGGTACCGGCGGTGCCCTGGGCCGTGGCGGCATGCAGACCAAGTTGCGCGCCGCACGCCTGGCAGCCCGTTCCGGCGCCCATACCATCATCATCGGTGGCCGTATCGAACGCGTACTCGACCGCCTCAAGGCTGGCGAGCGTCTGGGTACCCTGCTGTCGCCTGAGCGCGGCATGCTGGCGGCGCGCAAGCAGTGGCTGGCTGGGCACTTGCAAACCCGCGGCACGCTGGTGCTGGACGCCGGTGCGGTTCAGGCCCTGCGCCAGGCCAACAAGAGCCTGCTGCCGGTAGGCGTGAAGACCGTCCAAGGCAGCTTCCGCCGTGGCGAAATGGTGGTGTGCGTAGGCCCGGACGGCCTTGAAGTGGCGCGTGGCCTTGCCAACTACAGCGCGCTGGAAGCACAGAAAATCATTGGCCAGTCGTCCGATGCCATCGAGTCCCTGCTTGGCTACAGTGCCGAGCCGGAGCTGGTCCACCGCGACAACCTGGTGCTGGTATGAACATGCTCAAGCGCGTGATTGCCGTGGCAGCCCTGGCGCTGCCGATGCTGGCAGGGGCCGAGGAAATCGGCCAGGTATCTACTGTGTTCAAGTTCGTCGGGCCCAACGATCGCATCGTGGTCGAGGCGTTCGACGACCCCAAGGTCGAAGGTGTGACCTGCTACCTGTCGCGCGCCAAGACGGGCGGAGTGAAGGGTGGCCTGGGCCTGGCCGAGGACCGTGCGGAGGCGTCGATTGCTTGCCGCCAGGTCGGGCCGATCAACTTCAAGGGTGAGTTGAAAGACGGTGAGGAGGTGTTCAAGGAGCGCACCTCGCTGGTGTTCAAGACCATGCAGGTGGTGCGCTTCCTGGACAAGAAGCGCAATACACTGGTGTACCTGGTGTACAGCGACCGCATGATCGAAGGCAGCCCGCAGAATGCGGTGACGGCGATTCCGATTCTGCCTTGGGCTCACTGATACTTTAGGGGAGGCCTTTGGCCTCCTTTCGCGACACGAGGCCGCTCCTACAGGCGAACGTATATGCCTGTAGGCGCGGCCTCGTGTCGTGAAAGGGCCGCAAAGCGGCCCCTGTTCCTCAGGCCAGTTCTTCGGCCTGATCCTCGCGCACGATCGCTTTCTCCACATCACGTCGGCTGATGTACTTCCAGTCCGCCTCGTCGATATAGATGCCATTCGGCCCGCTACCGCCTTCCAGGTCGATCGCCACATGCGCCGATACCTGTGGCTTCACGCTCGCCAGAATCGGCACGAAGCCCAGTTGCAGGCTGGTCTCCAGCAGTGCAGCCTGGTTGCGCTCGTCGATGTCCGCCGCTTCGTCGAGGTAGTAAGGCAGGCGGATGCGCCCGGCCAGGTCGCGGTCCATCAAGTGCAGCAACAGGTACATGTTGGTCAGCGCCTTGATGGTCATGGTGGTGCCGTTGGAAGCGGCGCCGTCGATGTCGGCGTGGATCACCGGCTGGCTGTTGATCTTGGTGATCTCGAAAGCCAGTTCGAACAGGTCTTTGAGGCCCAGCTGGTTGTGGTTGGCCGCCACCAGCCGTGCCAGGTATTCCTTGGCTTCTTCGTTCTTGTGATCCTGCTCCGAATTCTGAGTCAGGTCGAACACCGACAGGGTCTCGCCTTCCTCGTACTGGCCGGCGCTGTGGATGATCTGGTCGATGTGCTTGAGCGCTTCCTTGTTCGGCGCCAGTACCACGCGGAAGCTCTGCAGGTTGGAAACCTGGCGCTTGTTGATCTCGCGGTTGAACAGGGCCAGCTGGTGTTCGAGGCTGTCGTAGTCGCTGCGGATGTTGCGCAGGGTGCGGGCGATGTCGGTGACTGCCGCGCGGCGCGCCTTGGCCAGGGTCAGGGCCTCGTCGGTGCGGTGCGCATAGGCATTGACCAGCAGTTGCAGGCGCCGCTCCATGTCGTCTTCGCTGTCGAACTTGGCCACGCCCTTGAGGCGTACCTGGGCGTATAGCGCCTCGATCTGGTTGTCGACGCGCTGCAGGCCCTGCCAGCTGTCCTGGTAATCGTTGAGCAGGGGCAACAGGTTGTCCATGGAGTCGTCGACCGCTTCCATGAACGGCGTGCCGAACGGTAGGTCGGCAGGCAGCAGCTGGCGACGGCGCAAGGCGTCTTCCAGGGTGCGCTGCTTGGCTTCCAGGTCGGCGATCTGGCGGCCGACCAGCTGCAGCTTGGCCGACAGCTGCTGCACGCGCTCGGTGAACGCATCGCTGGAGCGCTTGAGTTCGTCCTGGGCCGCCTCCAGTTGCGCCAGCTGCTCCATCTTCTCCGGTTCTTCAGCCGCCAGGGTTTCGCTGCGACGGTAGTCCTCCAGGGCCTTCTGCGCATCCAGCACCTGTTGGTACAGGGCTTCGGTCTGCGCTTTGGACGCGGTACGGTCGGCGGCCACCGATTGCTGGGTTTTGAGCTGCTTGAGCTCGCGCTCCAGGCGGTCCTTCTGGTCGCGCAGGGCGGCGCGGTCGGCCAGGGCTTGCAGGGCCGGTGGGTCGATGTGCGAAAGGTCGATGGAAATGCCTGGGGCCTCGAAGCGCTCGCCCTTGAAGCCATCGAGCACCGCTTCCAGCGATTTCACCCACAGGTCGCTATCGTCCAGTTCGATACCGCGCTCGCCCAGCGGCAGGCTGAACAGTGCGCCGTTGAACAGGCGCATCAGGCGGTCGACGTCTGCCTGCGAAAACTCTTCGCGCAGGCGGGCGTAGCTGTTGTTGTCGGCGTGGTCGAGCTGCTGCTTGACCTGCTTGAGGCGCTTTTCCAGGTCGCGCACACGCTCGTCGAGGTCCTCGGCAGAGAACTGCCGCGACTGGGCCAAGGCGCCGGCCAGCTCGTCGTGGGCATCCTTGGCGGCCAGCAGCTGCTGCTCCAGCACTTTGACGTCATCAACCAGGGCGAAGCGGTGCTTGAGTACCGACAGCTCGCCGAGCCAGCGCTGGATACCGGTGATTTCACGTTCCAGGCGCATCAGCTCCTGGGTGCCGCCACGCTGGTCGTTCTGCAGGCGATCCTGTTCGCCGCGGTAGTGCTCGGCCTGGATTACCAGCTCTTCCTTGCGCGCCATGGCGTATTCCTGCCAGGTGCCCAGCAGGTTGTCGAGCAGTGGCGAGAGGCGGTGCAGCTTGCCGCGCAGGATGTCGCGCTGGGCCACGCCGCCGGCCAGGGCTTCGACCAGGGGGCCGGCGGCAACCAGGGCGTTGTAGTCCTGCTCCATGCGGCGTACGTCGCGGAAGGCTTCTTCGCAGGCGGCGATGTAGTCGACGCTGCCCGAGCGCAGGCTGTGCTCGAACGCGTCGAGGAACAGCTGTTTGAGCTTGGCGGCGGTGATTTCGCGCATGTGCAGCAGGTTGATGAACAGTGCGCGGAAGGTTTTCAGGCTCTGTTCGCTGGTCGAGCGCAGCGGGATCATGGTCAGGTCCAGCGGCACCGAGGTGTGGCCGCCGACCAGCAACCGGCGCAGCTCGTCCGGCTTGAGCTCGTAGGCTTTGAGGCCCAGGCGCTCGAGGTTGGTGAACAGCTCTTTCTGGCGCAGGCAGGTGTCGTTCTTCTGGTAGTGATCCAGGTCCAGTTCACCCTTGTAGGCAAAGAACTGGTGGCCGAAACCGCCGCCCGGCCCGCGACCGACCACGCCGATCACGTGGGGGCCGTGGGGCAGGTTCAGTTCGCAGAGGATGTACGAGGTGTCGCTGGCGAAGTAGAAACGGCGCGATTGCTCCAGGCTGTACTTGCCGAAGCTCATGTCGGACATGCGCGCCAGGATCGGGAACTGCAGGGCGTTGATCGAGGCGGATTTGCCCAGGTTGTTGGCGCCGTAGACCGACAGCGGGTGCTCCAGCGGGAACAGGCCCAGGCTGTAGCCGGCGGTGTTGAGCAATGCGAAGCGGCGGATGCCGTAGCGTTCCTGGCTCATGCGTCAATCTCCTGTTGCTCTTCGCGGATGGCCCGGGCCAGGGCCTCTTCTTCGCTTTCTTCGCCCTCGAACGGGGTGAGGTCGAGCGGGTCGTCGGTGCGGGCCAGCGCTTCGGGGCTTTCTTCCTCGACCAGCACCGGCGTTGGCAGCGGCAGGTCGCTGTGCAGGCTGGCGGCCAGGTCGCGGTCCTGCTGCACCGACAGGCACACATCGAGGAAGCGGTGCATCGGCGGCAGGAAGCGGTAGATCCCGCCTTCTTCGTGGGCGAAGCCGAGCTGGGTCATGCGGCGCATGATCTTTTCTTCCAGCTCGTCGACAGTCTGCACTTCAGCCTGCAGGAACAAGTCGCGGTATTTTTCCAGCAGCGAGGGCAGCTCGTCGCGCCCGATGCTGCCGCCGTCGAGCACCGCCATCGGGTCGCGGCCCTGGTCGGCCAGGTGTTCGACCAGGATGAAGGTGAACAGCGACAGGCGTTGGGCGGTCTTGTTGACCTGCGCGGCGGCCTGCTCGGGGACGAAGTAATAGAAGCCGCGGGTATCGCACACCAGCTCGAAGCCCAAAGCCTTGAACAGGGTGCGGTACTGGTCCTGGAAGTTCGACAGCTGGGCGTACAGCTCCGGGTCGCGGCGGCTGACGTGGAACCCTTTGAACAGCTCGCGGAAGATCGGCGCGAGCTGGGACAGTTCGGAAAGATCAAGATGCATTGGCTGGGCTCGCGTTGGTTTCAGGTTGCGCTTCGCGGCTGGATGTCAGGGCGAACGAGCGCAGGCTGACCAGGTGTTCGTGGGTGGTGTACTCGCGGCGTTCGAGGCGTTCGCGCTTGAAACGCTTCTCACGCGACAGGCGCGAGAACCAGTACAACAGTTCGTCGGTGGCGCCTTCGGGCTCCTGGTCCAGCAGCCAGACCATCAGGTCAGGCAGTGGCAGGGCATCCTCGCAGCGTTCGAGCATTTCCTTGACCGTGCGTGGCGCGCGCGGCAGCGGGCCAGTCTGGGTCTTGTGCGCCTTGGGGAACTTGGCCGGTTTCGGCTCGAAGCGGGCGAGGGCATAGACGTACGCCTCGACCTGGCTGGCGCTGCCCAGGAAGGTACTCTGCGGCCGGGTGAACAATGGCATGGCGGCCTGCGGCACGGCGTCGATACCCTTGCGCCGGATCACCGACAGGGCCAGGGCGGCGCCGCGGGTCACGGCATTGTGCCGGCGCGCCTCTTCGCGCAGCGGCAGCAGCAGTTCACGGGCGTGGCGCAGGGTCAGCTGGGCGCTGGTCTGCATCTCGAGGATGCGCGCATGGGTGCGCAGCAGCATGTCGTCGTCGACCAGGTGGCCCAGGCGCGCCTGTTCGCCGAGCAGTTTCAGCAGCACGGTCTCGACCTTGCGCACGCCCTGTTCGAAGGCGCCGTCGGCATTGACCAGCTGGATCATCGGCTCGACGTATTCGTCCCAGGTCGCCAGGACTTCGGCATAACGCTGGCGTAGCGGGATCTGGCGGTTGCTGGTCTTGGCCCGTTCGGCCACGGCGACCAGCGCCTGTTCGTCGTTGTCGAGCTTTTTCAGCACGTCGCGCACGCGCATGTCGAGCAGGCGCAGCTGGCGCGCCAGGTCATCGCTGTCGCGGTTGTCGAAGGCATCCTGAATGTGCCCGGCAAGGCGCTCCAGGTGGCGCAGGTAGGCCTCGATCTCCAGGCACAGGCCCAGGCGGTGCTCGCGGCGCAGGTAGGCGAGGAAGTCGTGGATCTGGGCGTTGAGCTCGAAACGGTTCGGGCTCTTGGCCACCGGGACCAGGATATCCAGGCGGATCCACACGTCGAGCAGCTGGGTGATGTCCTGCGGCGTGCTTTCCACTTGCTGGCGGCCCAGCTGCTGGCGCAGTTCGACCAGGCTCAGGGTGCCTTGGTCGAAACGCTCGCACAGCGGCTCGATGAGGGCCCAGTGTTCGGCTAGGGCGCGCAGGACGCGCTTGGGTTCGATCATTGGCGTCTACTCGTTGCCAAGTAAAAAGGGGGCGATTGTACTGCATCCGGGGGGGAGGATTTCACCCCTTGGTCTGTAATGAGGGATAACCCCGGATTGGCTGGGGGTTTCCCTGGCCCCTCGGCGGTACAGGCAGCAATTTTCTGCCGACCAGTTGCGGCGCTCGGCAGCCAACAGCGTTAGAATGCCCGATTGTTCAAGCCCCCCGGATATCCGTGCCTTGCTGACCGAGTCCCGCCGCCGCGCCTACCTTTCCGCCATGCAAGTGGTGCATTGGCTGCCGCGCGCCGAACTGCCGTTCGCTGCGCCGTCGCGGCCCGAGCTGCTGTTGCCGCAGGTTCCGGTCGAGCACGCCGCGTTCGAGGTCAGGCCTTCGCCAGTCCCTGCCAACGAAGCGCCGGTCGCACCCCAGGCGCGCTCCGGCGAACGGCCGAAAATCGAAATTCCGCGCCCGGGCA
>NZ_MOMO01000181.1:0-4059 GCF_009933855.1 Pseudomonas sp. SG-MS2
GCCACTGGACCTGGAGCCCGCCCCAGGCGATCGCACCGAGCCCACACTGGACGGCAACCTGGACCTGGACTTCGATGATGAACCTGCCACGCATCGGGCTGCCGAGCGCGATAACGCGCACGACTTTTCCGAGCGGCTGTCGCCAGATGACGAACCCGTTCACGAAAAAGGCCTGAGCGCCCGCGATGATGACGATACGGATCTGCATCTGGCGGCGCACGATGACACCCCTGCCCCGGCGCTGACCGGCGAGCGCCTTGAACCTGGCTTCGCTGCCAGGCCCCAGCGCCCGTCACGCAAGGAGCCGCTCATCGACGTGGTCGACGACCCTTTGCAACTGGGCTGGGAGAAGCCGCGCCCCCACTGGGGCAAACGCGTGCTCTGGGGCTTGCTCACCCTGCTGGCCGCCGGCCTGCTGGCATTCCAGTACGTGTGGTTCCATTTCGACGAAATGGCGCGCCAGGACCAGTACCGCCCGCTCTTCCAGCAACTGTGCCCGATGCTTGGCTGCGAGGTGCCCACCCGTGTCGACATCGGCCGAATCAAGAGCAGCAACCTGGTGGTGCGCAGCCACCCTGACTTCAAGGGCGCGCTGATCGTCGATGCGATCATCTACAACCGCGCGCCCTTCGCCCAGCCGTTCCCGCTGCTGGAACTGCGTTTTGCCGACCTCAATGGCCAATTGATCGCCAGCCGGCGCTTCAAGCCGAGCGAGTATCTCTCGGGTGAATTGGCCGGCCGTGGCGAAATGCCCAGCCAGACGCCGATCCACATTGCCCTGGACATCCTCGACCCTGGCCCGAAAGCAGTGAACTACAGCCTCAGCTTCCGCTCCCCCGAATAAACGCCGAGCGGCAAGCTGCAAGAGAAGCGAGCCGACAACCGGTCTGGCTTCTTCTTGCCGCGTGAAGCGTGAAGCTTGAAGCTCAAAGGCATAAGCCTACAACTGTTCAGAATTTATCCAAATCCATCTTTATCCGGTCACCGAGAGCGGGTATTATGCCAACCCTTTTTCGACTCCAATGATTCGGCCCCACAACAGGGAACACCTATGTCGGCGGTACGCATCGGCCCATACACACTACGCAACAACCTGATCCTCGCGCCCATGGCCGGGGTCACGGACCAGCCTTTCCGTACACTTTGCAAGCGCCTGGGCGCGGGCATGGTGGTGTCGGAGATGGTCAGCAGCGACATGAGCCTGTGGAACAGCCGCAAGTCGAGCCTGCGCCGCATTCACGAAGGCGATCCCGAGCCGCGCTCGGTACAGATCGCCGGTGGCGATGCGCAGATGATGGCGGCGGCGGCCAGGGCCAACGTCGAAGCTGGCGCCCAGATCATCGACATCAACATGGGTTGCCCGGCGAAAAAAGTCTGCAACAAAGCTGCAGGCTCTGCTTTATTGAGAGATGAAGCTTTGGTCAGCGAGATTCTCCACGCCGTCGTCGGCGCGGTGGACGTCCCGGTGACCCTGAAGATCCGCACCGGTTGGGACCGGGCGAACAAGAACGGCCTGAACGTGGCGAGGATCGCCGAGCAGGCTGGCATCCAGGCGCTGGCGGTGCATGGCCGCACACGCGCCGACCTGTACACCGGCGAAGCCGAATACGACACCATCGCTGCCATCAAGCAGGCGGTGTCCATCCCGGTTTTTGCCAACGGCGATATCACTTCGCCAGAAAAGGCCCGGGCGGTGCTGGACGCCACCGGCGTCGACGGTCTGCTGATTGGCAGGGCCGCCCAGGGGCGGCCCTGGATCTTTCGCGAGATCGAGCATTACCTGGGGACTGGCCAGCATTTGCCGGCCCCGCAGCTGGACGAAGTGGAACGTATCCTGCTGGAGCACCTTGCCGCGCTGCACGCCTTCTATGGCGATGTGATGGGCGTACGTATCGCCCGCAAGCACGTTGGCTGGTACCTGGCAACACGACCCGGCGGCAAGGAGTTTCGCTCCCGGTTCAACGCTTTGGAAGACACACAAGCGCAGTGCGCCAACGTTCGAGCGTATTTCAGCGAACGTCGACAGAGCCTTGAGACAGAGGACGGACAAGGGGTGGCCGCATGACGATGATGACCGAGACATTAGTGAGTGGAACAACGCCCGTGAGCGACAACGCCAACCTCAAACAGCACCTCAACACGCCGAGCGAAGAGGGCCAGACCCTTCGTGACAGCGTCGAGAAGGCGCTGCACAACTACTTCGCACACCTGGAAGGCGCTACCGTCACTGACGTGTACAACCTGGTGCTCTCCGAAGTCGAGGCGCCCCTGCTCGAAAGCGTGATGAATTACGTCAAGGGCAACCAGACCAAGGCCAGCGAGATGCTCGGGCTCAACCGAGGCACCCTGCGCAAGAAACTCAAGCAGTACGACTTGTTGTAAGCCAGAATCCCAATCAGAAAAGGCGGCTCCCTGAACAGAGGCGCCTTTTTTGCTGACTCCACCGCGTTATTGGAATCCGAAATGACCGACCAGACTACCCGCCTGCCAGTCCGCCGCGCCCTGATCAGCGTCTCCGACAAGACCGGTATCCTCGAATTCGCTCGTGAGCTGCAGCAGCTCGGTGTCGAGATCCTGTCCACCGGCGGCACCTACAAGCTGCTCAAGGACAACGGCGTGAACGCGGTGGAAGTGGCCGACTACACCGGCTTCGCCGAAATGATGGACGGCCGGGTCAAGACCCTGCACCCGAAGATTCACGGCGGCATCCTCGGCCGTCGCGGTGTCGACGACGCCATCATGAACGAGCACGGCATCAAGCCGATCGATCTGGTCGCCGTCAACCTTTACCCATTCGAAGCCACCATCGCAAAACCTGGCTGTGACCTGCCGACCGCCATCGAGAACATCGACATCGGTGGCCCGACCATGGTCCGTTCGGCTGCCAAGAACCACAAGGACGTCGCTATCGTGGTCAACGCCGGCGACTACGCCAGCGTCCTCGAGGGCCTCAAGGCCGGCGGCCTGACCTACGCCCAGCGTTTCGACCTGATGCTCAAGGCCTTCGAGCACACTGCCGCTTACGACGGCATGATCGCCAACTACATGGGCACCATCGACCAGGCCAAGGACACGCTGTCCACCGAAGCGCGCAGCGAGTTCCCGCGCACCTTCAACAGCCAGTTCGTCAAGGCTCAGGAAATGCGCTACGGCGAGAACCCGCACCAGAGCGCGGCGTTCTACGTTGAAGCCAACAAAGGCGAAGCCAGCGTTTCTACCGCCATCCAGCTGCAGGGCAAGGAGCTGTCGTTCAACAACGTGGCCGACACCGACGCCGCGCTCGAGTGCGTGAAGAGCTTCGTCAAGCCGGCCTGCGTCATCGTCAAGCACGCCAACCCATGCGGCGTCGCCGTGGTGCCTGAAGACGAGGGCGGTATCCGCAAGGCCTATGACCTGGCCTACGCTACCGACACCGAATCGGCCTTCGGCGGGATCATCGCCTTCAACCGCGAACTGGATGGCGAAACCGCCCAGGCCATCGTCGAGCGCCAGTTCGTCGAAGTGATCATCGCCCCGAAAATCTCCCAGGCTGCCCGCGACGTGGTGGCTGCCAAGCAAAACGTACGTCTGCTGGAGTGCGGCGAGTGGCCAGCCGAGCGCGCCGCTGGTTGGGACTTCAAGCGCGTCAACGGTGGCCTGCTGGTGCAGAGCCGCGACAACGGCATGATCACCGCAGATGACCTGAAGATCGTCACCAAGCGTGCACCGACCGAGCAGGAAATCCACGACCTGGTGTTCGCCTGGAAAGTGGCCAAGTTCGTCAAGTCCAACGCCATCGTCTACGCCAAGCAGCGCCAGACCATCGGCGTGGGCGCCGGCCAGATGAGCCGCGTCAACTCCGCGCGCATCGCGGCCATCAAGGCAGAGCATGCCGGCCTGCAGGTGCAAGGTGCGGTCATGGCGTCGGACGCGTTCTTCCCGTTCCGTGATGGCATCGACAATGCAGCTAAAGTGGGTATCAGCGCCGTGATCCAGCCAGGTGGTTCGATGCGCGATGCTGAAGTCATCGCCGCTGCCGACGAAGCTGGCATCGCGATGGTGTTCACCGGTATGCGCCAC
>NZ_MOMO01000182.1:0-2410 GCF_009933855.1 Pseudomonas sp. SG-MS2
CACCACCAGCGCGCCCTCCATCTCGCGCCGGCGTACCTGGCGCAGCAGCCCGACCGCTTCGGGCAGGGCGAACTGCTCCCCGGCCAAGCCGGCGATGAAGCGCCCGCCGCGAATCTCGCCGCGCGCCTCAAGCCGGTGGCAGCAGCGCAGCAGCTCACGCCAGGGTGGCAGCACATCACTCTCGCGCTCCAGCAGCCGCCAGCAGATCACGCCATAGCGTCTTAACAGGGTGCGGGCGAGGTGTTCCAACCGTTGCCCGTCGTCCACTTCGGCATTGCCCCTGCGTAACAGCGCCCAGCGCCCGGCGTGCGCCATGCTGGTGGAAATCGGCGCATGGCCGCGCCGGCTGTTGCGCGATGAGCGTTTCGCCGCCGGGGTGATAAGGCTACGCAGCCCGGTAAAGCTGTCGGCACTTGCAAGGCCCGAACCGACCAATTCCTGTAACGCCGTTTCCAGCTCGCTGGGCAACAAGTGGGCTTGCTGGGTCAGTTCGTCGAAGAACAGAGCGCCATGCGCCTGCAATACCTGATGCACACGTTGCGCACGCGGGCTTAGCTCGTCCAGAGCCGGCGCAGGTACAAGGCTGCGCCACAAGCCCAGGTGTTGACGTGGCAACAGCACCAGCGGCGTACTCGCCAGCGTACTGCTCGACACTTTGCCCGCCAGGCGGCTCCAGGCGAACTGCCCGCTGCGGCACGCCTCGTCGAGCCAGTGAATGCTGTAGTCCTTGATCCGTGCCGGCAGCAGCTCTGCCTCCCAGGCGCCGGCCGCGGCTGGGAAACCCTGCAACTGCTCAAGCACCTCGGCCACAGCGTGCGGCCCACGCAATTTTTCGTCGGCCGCAAGGTGCTGCCAGTCAAACACAAAGCGCATGAAGTCCTGCAGGCTTACCGGCTCGATCTCTCGGCGCAGGCGTTTGACTGTGTAGCGATGGATGCGCGCCAACAGGTGGCGTTCGCACCATTGCCGTTGCACCTCACCTGGGCTGAACTGGCCGCGCAGTACGTAGCCCTCTGCTTCCAGGCGGGCCAGTGCCTGTTCGATGGCTGCCTGCGGCTTGCCCAGTGGTGCGGCGATCTGCGCCAGGGTCAGCGGGCCGTGGCCGCTCAGGCGGGCGCGCAGCAGCTCGCTCAGTGCACTGTCCGGGTCCGGGGCCTGGTCGAAGCCGGGGAGCACGTGGAGGGCGGGCTCCAGACGTGCATCCGGATACAGCGCTTGGAGCAGGCTCAGGCGCTCGCGGGCCAGCCACAGGTGTTCGTCGGGCAAGCGTAACGCCCGGCCCGCCTTGGCCAGTTGCCTGAGCAGCAAGCCCCAGGTCGGGTTGGCCTGGACTTCGTGCTGGCTGATGGCGCCCAGGGTCATCAAGGCTTCGTGCATTTCGTCGGCGCTGCCGGGTTGCGGCCAGGCCTCTGCCTGGACAGCGCTGATGGCATCGGCGTCCAGCGCGCCCAGGTCGTCGCCACTGTGCACCTCGTTCCAGCGTCGGTTGAGTACCGCCTGGGTTCGGCGCTCCTCCAGCGGTGCATCATCAAGGAACGCATATGGCCTGGCGTTGAGGATGGCCGAGGCCAGCGGCGAGGGGGCCGGCAGGTCGCGGCTCAGCAAGCGCACCTGGCCGCTTTCAATGCGCCTCAACAGTGCCATCCAGCCCTCGCTGTCCATGGCTTCGTGCAGGCAGTCGTCGAGGGTCTGCTCGATCAGCGGGTGATCCGGGATTTGCCGTTCACCGACGATGTTTTCCAGGCAGGCGATCTGGTCGGGGAACACGGCGGCAATCAGGTCTTCGCTTTTCATGCGCTGGATCTGCGGCGCCACCTTGCGTCCGCCGACGTAGCGCGGCAAGGCCATTGCCACTGCCGCGTTCCAACGCCAGCGCACCCCGAACAAGGGCGCATCGAGCAGGGCCTGGATGAGAATGTGCTCGGCGTTGCGGCTGGACAGGTAGCGCCAGACTTCGTCCAGCTCGAAACTGTGGCTGGTCGACAGTGACAGCACGATGGCGTCCTCGCTGGCTGCCGCCTGCAATTCGAAATTGAACGTGCGGCAGAAGCGTTTGCGCAGCGCCAGGCCCCAGGCGCGGTTGATGCGGCTGCCGTAGGGCGAATGGATGATCAACTGGGTGCCACCGGACTCGTCGAAGAAGCGCTCCATCACCAGCGTGTGTTGCGAGGGCAGGGCGCCCAGCACTTCACGGGTACGCCCCAGGTAATCGAGCAGTTGGCTGGCGCAGGCCTCGTCCAGTGCATAAGTACTTTGCAGCCATGACAGCACTGGGGCGAAAGCGCCGTTACTCAGCCCCAGTTGCTCATCGAGACGTGCCTGCAGGCGGGCAACGGCGGCGGACAATTCGTCACTGCGTCCCGGCGCCTCTCCTAGCCAGAACGGAATGGTCGGCGGCAGGCCGTGGGCG
>NZ_MOMO01000023.1:0-28099 GCF_009933855.1 Pseudomonas sp. SG-MS2
CGAGTCGTGGCATAGCTTGCACAACGGCTGCCAATTGCCCTGGTCCCAGAACAACTTCCAGGCAGTTTTGATCCGCTGGGGATCACCACTGGCCTTGGCATCCTTCAATCTGGGAGCCACCTTGTGGTCGACAATCGCCGATGCGACTGGCCGCTGATCGGTAGAACACATGCAGCAGAACGGGTGGTCCCGGAGAAACTGATCTCGCGACTTCTGCCAGCGGTACCCGTAACCCCGCTCGGCGCTGCTACCGCGCTGGTCATTGCTCACGCTGGCTACCCTGCATCTCGCAGACACCTAGGCGCTTGGCTGCCCAACGCTCGTACAGGTTGATCGCCACGTCGGCGCCCGCCATCGCGGTCAGGCAACCAACTGCTGCTGCCGCCCATACCGAAACGCCGAGGGCGTACAGCAGCATGTTGGTGGACAGACCGCAGGTCACGCAGGCCCCGGACCGCAGGGCCAACCGGCGAACCAGCCCCCAACCGCGAGCACCCGCCTTGTCCGCCCGCCACATCTCTCCCGACACACCGCCAACCAGGGACAGCACAATCACCATCCAGATCGGCAGTTCGGCTAACGCTTGTTGCTCGCTGTTCATGTAGGCCTCATTGGCAAAGCACGGCGCTGGAAAAAGAAAACCCCGCCGGAGCGGGGTTTTGCAGGTGTCCAAGCTGAGGGCTTGGGACTTCGGCACAGCACTGTGCACTCAGTTGCTCGCTAGGCGGACCTATCGAATCGTGGGGACTTTGTACCGGCAAAAGGACAAACCGAAAACCCCCTGTTAACGGTTGTCCCTGACGGGGGCTTGCCCGGTCGCTACGGCGCCGACTGGCGCCGAGTCACCCGACGAACGGTCGGCAGGCTCTTGGCGGTGCAACTCAATGCCGCGAGCGAAATGCGCCTTCCTGGCCTGCCGACGCGAAGCCTTACGCATCTGGTCGCCCTTCCGCTTGGCTTCGCGCAGCTGGTTTTCTGACTTGAAATGGCGCACCTTCAGCTCTGCCTCCACCGCTTGATGCAGCCGTTGCACCAACCGCGTGTACGCTTTCCTACCGGCTTCGCCGTGGCCCAGTTGCAGATCACGCACCTGCTCCGATTTAGTCAGCGCCGGTTCGAAGGCGTACCGCAACCTGGCCAGCGCGACCAGCATCTCGCGGCCCTCCTGCCGCTCGATGGCAGCCAAGGCCGCCGCGACTTCGCTTGCAAGGTAGTCGGGCCCAGCACCAGCCAGCAGCACCCGAGAACCACTCGATCCGGCGCGCGGGATGCAGCCCAGCCACTCCATCAGCGCTCCGGCCGGGCTGGCCAAGCCGCCGCCCGGCGCATCGCACCGCACCGACCGCCCCCAATGCTTCAGCACTGCCTCGATTGCCTCAATCATGGCGCTTCTCCCCGTCGGCAAAACCAACCCAACACAAAAACGTCATACCCAACACAAACCCAACACACACCGACACCAGAAAAATCAATGCTTCCAGAGCATCTGTGTAAGGTGTGTAAGGTTTGTAAGGGTTTTCATTCCTCGCGTAGAAAGAAAATTTCGTCGTTTCTGGTTGTTGGCTGATGATAAAAATCTGCGCACGCACGCGCGCACGCGCGCAAACCTTACACACCCTACACAGCCCACATGGAGCCATTGAATTACGTGGCTTGTAGCTGTGTAAGGTTGGAGAATCAACCCAACACATAGCCGACACACCCAACACACCTGTAGGCGCACTCATGCCGCAGCCACCTTCACATGGTCCCAATTGTCGACGTTCCAGCCCGCAAGCCGTGCCCGGGCGCGCCACTCCTCGACGTGCCCCCCCAGCTCGGCGCTCTTCGTGGAAGGTGGCAGGAAGGATTGTTCGTCCCTGGGGAAGAACCACGCGCTGAAACGCCTGCTGCTGCGCTCTGTCCAGGGAATCGCACGCGTCTTCTCTACCCCCACGGTCTCAATGAACAGACTGAACTTCGTCTGGCTCATCGAGTTCTCCTTGAATCGGTGACACCACTCCAGAAAAAGTGAATAGAGGTCGGAGGAGAGGCATGCTCCCCACAACCCGGCGCCCAGCTGCCCGTGCCGCCAAAGGTGCACGAACGTCTGCCAGCTCGCCCGGCTCAACGCCACCAGACGCTCACGCGCTGGCGTGCTCGGCGGCTTGGTTTGCGGGTCGAAGTCGCCCAGGTCCTGAGCCAGCAACCAGCCGTACAAGGCCTCGACCCCGCCGTTCTGCAATTCATGCTTGATGGCGGCCTGGCGGTCGGCCGGTAGCTTTTCCTCGGGCCACATCACCAGGAAGCGCCGGTCAGCCTCTCCAATCGGCCATGGCATGATCTCGTTCGACAGGAACACCGCGTTCATGTGGCTGGCCTCTTCCCAACCATTTACGAACTTGCTCTCGATGCGCACCGTCTGCCCAGTGATCAACTGCTTGATCTTGCCCACCTGGTTGTAACGCTGATCGCGGCTCACTACTTCCTCGAACACCGCCCACAGTTTTCCGCTCTGCCAGGCGTTGAAACTCCCCTCCAGTTGGGTTTGCCCCACTGTGGCGGAATACACTCCATAGAGGGCGCCCATCACCACCGAGAACAAAAGGCTCTTGCCCGAGCCCTCCATAGTCGAATGCATCAGTACCGCCGTGTCCATCTTGGCGCCGGAGTGCTGCAGCGGGTAAGCCAACCAGCAGGTCAGCCAATGTGCTGAATCCTTGGCGTTGTTGCACAGGAAGCTGATCAGCCAACGGAGGTTTTCGCAGGCTGCATCGTCGCGTTTCGGCACGAGCGGCAGCCCCTCAAAAGTGTTGATGTACATCTGAGGGTCGTGCTTCATGCAGGGATCGAACACGATGTGGTTCATGTCCACCACACGCCGGTCCGGGCTGTTCAGCCACAGGCTGTATGCATCACCCAGGGCCATCTTCACTGCGCCCTCCGCGATACGCCGTTTCTTCGCGTAGTCCCATACGTCCTTTGTGCCGTCGATGTACACATAGCGAGTCATCATTGGCATAGAGAAATCACCCAGCGCCTTGCCGGCCAATGCCTGTGTCCGCTCGTTGTCCTTGACCCACTCCTCGCTGACTCGCTTCTTCTGAGCCGGGTCTGTGACTGCTTCCCACTCCTTGAAAGCCTCCTTGCCGATATGGGCAACGAAGCCGGCCTTCTTGATCTTCTTGGCCGTGTCGATGTCCCACACATGCGTGGTGCCTTCGATCAGTGCGTAGCGCCGCAGCAAGGCCTTCAAGCTGAACCCTCCCCCGCTCCCCCCGTTGTCGGAGGAGCCGGCCTCGGCTGGGGCTCCCGCCTCGTCTATTGGGGCGGGGGGAAGCTCGCCGACAGGTGGGGGCTCTGGCGGCCTTGAGCTGGAACGCTTGTGCTCCATCCCGAGGGAGCGTGCGGCAGCCTTGATCGCCGCCGAGGTGTCTCCATTGTGCTCGAGGATGCAGAACACATCGAACGCATCGTTCATGCGTCCGTTGGCCAGCGGATCGGACCCATGGTGCGAGTACAGACGTTGTTCACCCTGGTCTTCAACCACGTTCACACCGGGCAAGCCGGTGGAGCTCTGCGGCGCGAGCCACTTCCGACCGCGTCGGATATACCCATGACGCTGTAACAGGCTCTCGATGTCCGCGCCCCGGTTAAAAGTGTCGATCACCGAGGGGTTGTCGCCACTTACCGCACCAGGGGGTGAAGCCTTCGTCGTTTTCGCAGGCAACTTCGGGGCAGCCGGCGCCCACGGGCAGGCCTCCAGCGCCATGCGTTTGAAAATTTCCCAGTTCTGCCAGGTCTTCACCAGGTCGCCAGGCAACTCCAGCAGGCCGTCAGTGGGCGGGTTGCGCCAGCAATACGGCTGGCCAGTGTCTGGATGGATCGAAGGCGGCAGCACGTCCTGCACCGCTCCAGCCCGCAACTCGAACACCGTCACCGGTGCGAACTCCTTCTGCCGAGCCTGCATGGCTTCGATCTGCGCCTTGTCACCCGTATCGCGGGCCTGCTTCAAGGCAGCAGTGGCCAGCTTGTGCTTGCTGCCGTCCGGGTCCAGGGGGTTCGGCCAGCTCAACGAATGCCGATTGAACTCAAGCCCTTCTGGCACTTTGAACATCACCCTGAAGCGCGCGGGGTTGCCTACCAGCGTCGGGTAGGACATCGCCAACTCATCCAAGTCGATACCGAGAATGTCACGCATCACATCGCGGCAGTACTCGACATGGTCTACGTCGAGCGAGCAAACGCCGCTCGGTCCGAGGACCACCCCCATGTTGTGCTTCGGGTTCTTCGACCAGAAAGCCTCTGCCTGCGTGGCATCTGTGATGTATCCGCCTGGCTTGTTCCAGCCGTTGCCCTTTGGGGCCTTTTGACCCGGCCCAATGGGCACCAGGGCCAGGCTGAAGGTTTCGATGTAGCGCCGCGCCCATGCGGCAATCGGTGTGGCGTTCCCTGTCTGTGTCATGCACGTCGCTCCAGCAGCCCTTGGCAATCCACGCAGAAACGGCAACCCGGCACTGCAAGGCGCCGGGCTTGGGGTATCTCCACCTCACAGGAATCGCACTCTTCGGCGCTTTCACCCTTGTACTGGACGCGGCCGTCGATGGCGCGCTGGAGCTGAGCCTCCTGTTGACGTTGAGCGAGCTCGAACTGGGACTCATCCATCCTGGCGGTCCTCCATCGAGGCGCGGGCGCCGGCCATGATGCCGAGCACGGCGCGGATCACTTCGTTACCGTGATGCTCAAGCAGCGCTACTTCATGGGGTTGCCATACGCTGTCAGCAACTCCGCTGTGCAGGCTACCGACAAAGGCCCCCTCTTTTTGCAGCAGCTCACCGACCGCCTTCAGGGCATCGGGTGTGGCGGCAACCGGTACCGGCCTAAACCAAACTGCCCCGGCTGGGCGCAGCAATGCATCCAGCAGACGATGGTCTTGGGTGGCACCGATGATCTCTTCCCACTCATCTGGCGTAGGCCACCGACGCTCCTCCGTGTGCTTGAGCTTCTTCTGCAGTGCGTCGAAATCCATACCCAGGTCATGGGCCAAGGCCGTGAGTCCGCCCTTGTAGTCGCGGCCAGCGCGATAGAGCGCTTGGCGCAGTGAAAGCACCAGACCTGCGTCTGGTAAAAGGTCGAGTCTGCTCATGCTTCCCCCAAGCCGGCCCCAGGCGGGGCCGGCGGTGTGCTGTGCTTGATCCAGGCGGCACGGTCAGAGTCGCTTCGCCTGGGATTTACGCGCGGTGTCAGAGCCCCACGCGGTACTACCGAAAGTCGCCGTTTAACGACATAGCCATAAAGCTGGGAAATCCCCTACTATTACGGCTACGGCGACTCGATGCTCCCCACATGTGCTGTGTCCGCATCGAGCGTCGTGCGCCTGGCGAGGTGTCAGAGCCCTGCCAAGCACGACGCGAGATTTCAAAGTCCCGCGTCAAAGGGTGTTGCGAGCTGTGGGGTTCCCCCATGTGCTGTGCTAGCACAGATCGCATCACCCTGCCGCTCTGGAGGTCAGAGTCTAGAGCGGCACCCCCGCTGGCCCCTTCGGGGGCCAGCACCTAATCAGGCTGCATCAGGCCAGATCAATTCTTCTTTTTTAACGCCGTAGTGCTCGAGTACTTCAAGCAGGTTCACATTGCCCTGGCTTTCGCGTGCCAGCGCGCGCAGCAACCGAAAGCGGGGATCCTTGCGTGCATACAGCACATGCACTTTCATGTAGCCAATGGTCACGCAGCAGCGTCCCGCGTAAACCGCCAATGGGTTGCCAGCTGGATCGCGCGGGTTATCGATCTTGCGGATGTATTCTGCGAGCTTCATTTCGGGTCACCTCGGCAGATATAATTACCGAACAGGTAACGAATGGCAATACCTAACAGGGAATTTACCCAGCGGGTAATAAGTGGCTCAATGTTGAGCATGAGCAAATACCCGACCATCCCCGAAATACGTCATGCGAACCTGCGGCACATAATGCAGGGCCGCTCTATTACGCCAGCTGAGCTCGCACGCATGCTGGGAAAGGCCCCCGGCCAGGTAGGCCAGTTCGCCGGCCCTACACGCCACAAAGGCATAGGAGACGATCCAGCGCGGGAACTTGAGGAGCTGCTCGGCCTCGCACCCTACGATCTGGATAACCCCAGCATCCTGCTGGGCACCAGCGCTGAAGAGAAGCGCGGCGACTATCATGCAGACGCCACCTTTCAGGCGTATACGAAGGGTAAAATACCTGTTGTCGGCGTCATAGCAGCAGGATCTGCAATGGAAGTAATCGATCTGTACCAACCAGGTGTCGCCGAAGAATGGATCGACGCCCCCACAAACCACACCCCAGGCGCATTCATACTTCGCCTTTCTGGCTTCTCGATGCAGCCGCGCTTCTGGAGTGATGACCAAGTGATGATCGAACCAGCCCTCAAAGTGGCTCCAGGAGACTTCGTGTTCGCCAAACGGCCCGCCGTTGGTGATGGCACCTTTAAGCAGCTGGTTGAAGAGGATGGCCGACTCTTCCTTTATGCCCTCAATGCGGAGTACTCACCCCGCTACATCGAAGTAACTCCAGAGTGGCACATCGTCGGAAAGGCGACCTTACGACTGGATAAACTGTAAAAAATACCTGATAGGTATTTACATGATTACCCAACAGATATAGATTGGACGCGTACCCACACTCTGACCTCTGGAGTACGCGACATGCAATCGACACAGCACACCAACCGCTGCCAGGTGATCCCACACCCGGCCTGCACCACAAACCCTGACGCCGTCCGCGCCGTACAGCAGGCCACCGGCCAACTGTTGATAATCAATCGCGGAAAACCACAGCTGCACTTCGCCAGTGGCTCGGTGAACCCCTTCCCGGCCAGCGCCATGGCACGCCGCTTCCTGATCGCCACCGAACTCGGCGCTCCTTTCGGAGGCGATGCAGCATGAGCCATCTTCTGATCGGCCTTCTCGGCCACGCTCGCTCCAAGCACGCCGCCTGAGAGCAGCAGTCATGAACCGCACCCTGAACCAGACTGCCCAGGTGCTGGGCATCCGTGAAACCGTGCTGCGCGCCTGGCTGCGTGAAAAAGGCCACCTGGGCAAGGACGGCACCTTGGCCGCCAAGCACGTCGGCGCCGGAAAGCTGTTTATGGAGCCTCGCGTCACGCAGCCCAAGAAGCTCGGCCACCGCAAGCATTATGTGGTGCTGATGGTCACAGAGGCTGGCATCGACTGGCTGGCGAAACAGATGCGCATCGAGATCAAGGAAGTACCACAGAAGGACACCGCTGCATGAGCATGGCCACGCCCACACCAACTCCAGGCACCACCACCGCAACCCAGCAAACCTTTCACCTGGTGGCGCTCTATACAGCGCTGCTGGCGATCACCCCTCTGGGATGGCTACCGCATGTCACCCTCACCAATGACCCGGCGAATCCCTACGGTGCGGTGATTGGCGACGCAGGCGGAAACGTCGCCGCCTGGGCCAAGGGGGAGACTGTCGACAGTCTTGTCGCAACCCTGCAGCTCCGGCTGCCAGCGGGGTGCGGGGAGGCGCAGGCGTGACGACCCTGGAACTTCTGCAACAACGGTGGAAGGCCAACAGCCTTCCGCTTGACGATGTGCGGGAGCACTACTTCCCGCACATCAGAACAGAGAAGCGCCTGCGCGCGCTGATCAAGGCCAAGGAGGTCACCCTCCCAACCTTCAAGCACACCGATTCCCGCTTGGCGCCGCTGCATGTGCGCCTGATGGATCTGGCCACTTACCTCGACGCTCGCGCCGAGGCAGCGGCTTAACCCGGGCATAACGCCCATCCCCAAGAGGCACAGCACATGAAAGCAACTGATACCGCCGAGTTCCTGCACTCACTCAACGCCGGGGTGTTCGCCCAGCAAGTAGGCGCCGCCTTGTCGGCTGTCGCAGCTGGCTGCGTGACCTTCGGCAAACAAGGCCAGGTAACCCTGACCTTCAAGGTCAAGCAAATCGCGCAGAGCCACCAGGTGGCCGTTACCCACACCCTGGACTATGTCGAGCCGACCAAGCGCGGCAAACGTCGTGAGGACACTACCCTCGACACCCCGCTCTACGTTACGCCGGACGGCCTGCAGTTGTTCCTTACCAACCCGACGGATCAGCTGTTCAAGCCGGAAGACACCCCGGTGCATGCCCGCACCTGATCCACCCTGCAATACCCTTCAACTCTGACACCATAAGGTCCTGAAGAATGAAAGAAGCACTGCAACTGATCACCCAAACCATCCTCGCCAGCGCCAATCAGGTACTGAACACCAACGGCGGCCACACCGTGGCCTTGGTGCCGGACGGATTCCGTACGCATAACCTGGAGCAATACCAAATCGGTCGCGACCGCTTCCGGGCCTCGATGAACACCCACTCGCTGGACGACTTCAGCAACTACGTCGCCCACCACACCCTCGATGGCCAGCAGCCAGCCGGCTTCGTAGATCAAGATCGCATGAGCGCCAATGTGCTGTTCAACCTGGGAGACGCCAACGTGCCGGGACACGGGGACGACACTGCCACCCTCACACTCAAGCCCACCGCAGCTTACTCGGCGCTTCAGGCCATCGTCGGCACCTCGCTCTCTCAACAGCAGCTGGCTGAGTTCCTCGAAGACTGGATGCCACATCTGCTCGCCAGCGCGAACGACGAGAAACTGGAAATGCCAGCCGCAATCAACGCCGTACGCCGCATGAGCATCAAGGCCACCAGCCAGCAAGACAGCGTGGTCGGCGATCTGGCCGCGAGCCGCAGCGCGATGGATGCCATCGAAGCGCGCAGCCTGGACACGCTGCCCACCACATTCATTTTCACCTCGCGGCCATTCGATGCACTGCAGCCAGCTGATATCACCCTGCGCGTCTCTGTGATCACCGGCCGCGACCAACCGCTGCTGAAGCTGCGCTGGGTCGGGGAGGAGGCACAGCGTGAAGCCTTCGCGGATGAGTTCAAGCAAGTGCTGCAGCGCGAAATCGGCGGCTTGGTGAACCTCACCATCGGCACTTTCCAGCAAGGTAAGTAACCACACTCCCACTACATGCCCCCGCCGCCGGACTCTGACAGCAATACCCGGCGGCGGGGTCAGCGAGGACACAGCACATGCAACCACATCAGTACGCCCTTGCGGCGGGCATCGCCCTGCTTGTCACCCTTGTAGCCCTGCCATTCCTATTAGCCATGGCTCGCAGCCGCGCCTACGAGCTGGGCATGGAAGACGGCAAAGCCATTGCAAACTCCATCCTCAAGCTGCAACTCAAGGAGGCCCGCAACGCGCAGCAAACCTTGCAGGTAGAGCTTCAGCGCACCCAGCAGGACTGCACCCAGCAGTTGGACGCTCGCCTTGCCAATATCGAGGCGCTCAAAGGCCACATCGCTGAGCTCGAGGAGCGAATCATGTCCTACACCGGCCTTCCGGTGACCAGGGCTGACTATGACTTGCTGATCAGCGCCGCCGAGTCCTTGGAACTGGCCGAGAAGACTTGGAAAGCCCTTCCTGGCACGGAGCCAGGGCGCAAACGGGCAGCCCAGCAACAGCAGGACATCCAGGCCCTCGCCATGCGCGTCCACTTCCAACTGCGCAGCACCCCTGCCACCGCCGCAAAAATGGAGGTGGCAGCATGATCAAGCCGACGCCACGAAGCTGCCTTGTCCACGGCCCAGCAGGGTGCGGCAAGACCCGGAATGCTCAGGCCATCGCCAAGGCGCTTGGCTTGAGCCAGATCCTCGACGACTGGCAAGCAGGAGCGCCAGTCCCCCTGCTCGACACCTTGGTACTGACCAGCGCCGACAATCCTGCCTGGTACTTCAAAGGCCGGGTAATGACTTTCAAACAGGCCATGCAGATCGCGCATCACCCGGGCTCTGGCCAGGAAGCCCACGACCGCTCCCCTCCTGATGCCGAACACAGCGCAGCAGCTTGGCTCGGCCAGGCCGGGCTGTACCGCACTCGTCTGGAAGCCGTGCAGAACGGCGAGCAGCACCTGGAGCCAGTTACTGCCAACCAACTGTTTGAACTCGCACGCAACCATGTTCGCAAGGCCGGCATCCATGCCTAACCCAGCACGCATCTGGCAGATCATCAGTCTGGTGTTGGCCTGCGCACTGATCGCCGCGCTGCTCCGACTGCATCAGGTCACTTCCGCAATTCGGCCCGCCGCAGACACGTCACCGACTGCTAACAAAATGACCGGCTACGAGCACTTGGCCCTGAGCCCAAACGCTCGCCGCGCCTTCGAGAGGCATTCGCTGTGACCACCACACGGACCTACACCCCGACCACCCGGACGCCCCAGGGCATGCAACCCATGATGCGCCCCGCCATGTCGTTCATCTGCGACGTCTGTGACAAGGCCCGCGTAAAAGGTAATCACGACCGCTGCTCCAAGATCCGACAGGCAGCTGGCTTCAAAATCAGCCGGAGGAGCAAGGCATGACTGAACGTATCCGCCTACCCCTGGCCTCACACAGCCTCGATCTACCCGCTATCTGCGATGTCTGCGGGAAAGGCAGGTCGACCCAGCGACACACTAAATGCAGCCAGATCCGCCAGCAGCGCGAGAGCCAAAAGTGGGCAGCCTACATGGACAACGTGGCCGCGAAACGAGCACTGGGAGGACGGGCGTGAGCCCGCCTGGAGATATTGAATGAAGATCGCAATACCAAACCCAGTACTAGCGGGAGCAAAGCTCTCCGCGACAGTCAGCACTGGCTTTACAGCACACACCGAATCAGGCGCCGAAGCTCGCATGGCGATCATCGATGACCAGGGCAACATCCTTGCGGCCGGTGAAGATGTTGCCTGGGCTGCCTGGCGGGTATGCGTAGAAGTGCAAGAGAACTTCTGGGAAGGACAAGGGCACCTGGTGGTACACACCAGCCCACCAGGTCGCCACCTCGACAGCAAGAAATCTGCCTAACCGTTACAACGGGCGGTCTACAGCGGCCGCCCAATTACCCGTCTTTCTCTCTACCCTCAACCAACGCCGCTGCCCCGCCCTTGAGATCAAAAGTACATCGATGTACTTCGCGCTCCGCCCCTGCGGCACAACCCCACGCATGTAAATGACGATCCGCTCGAATGTATCGAGCATGAGCTGTCGCACCTTGTCTCTAGGCTCAACCTGCTGGGCCTCCACACCCGAAGCAAGGTCCGCCCATAGTTTCGCATCGGCCGGTTTCTGCCTCGCCGATACGCTGGCGAGTTCTCGCTCAACGCGGCGCTCTTCTGTTCGTGCGACATCGAGCTGCTCTTCCAGGTCACGGGCCTTTCTCAAGAACGTGATGGGAAGGACACCGTCCCCCTCACCTAATGCCAAGGCTTCTGTGATCCGAGTGAGCTGCTGCTCGAGATCCGCGACCTTTTTCCGCGACTCGGTCAGGCTCAGGTGAAGATCGCCCCGAGGCCCTGCTGGCTCCTGCAGGCGGACCAGATTCATCTGATCCGAGCAAAATGACATGACGGCGCGCTCCACTGGCGCAACACTGCAACTCCCCCCAACGGTACACCCTCCTTTGTCCATGTAGGATGCGCACATGATGCGTCGACAACCGTCCGACAACGTTCCATCTAATCGCACCTTATGCATCACATTCTGTGCCGTCATCGAGGTACCACAGTACCCGCAGTAGGTAATCCCAATGCCCGTGACCACCCCAGGGATAGCGCCTTTTCCACGCCTTCGGCTTCGGTTTCCCCGCAACAACTGCAACTCATCAAACTGTTGATCACTGATTAAGCGAGGGTAATAGTCTTCGAGTAGATATTCGCTATCATCAACAGATATCTGTTTCGCGCCCTTGAGGCTCACCAGCTTTATTAAACGGTAGATCTGCTGGGCCGAGCTTCCAATATGAGACGTATCAAACCCATTCGCCTGCATCAAACTATAGGTTCGATCAGCACCATATCCCTCACGGTACTTGTCGAGTGCGAACTGCACCACTTGCACACGTTCGGGTATCAGCTCCCATTGGCCATCAACAAGACGCATCCAACTAGGATCAGCGCCGTTGCGTATCAGACCACGGTATGTCCCGCTAACCCAGCCTTCGCACTGACGCTTAATTGATGCCTTGACCCGCTTGCTTTTGGTGTCGCTTTCTTCATGTGCACGAATCATCACCAGAAGGCTGTAGACCAGATCCATTGGCTGCGCTTTGAGCTTTTCCCGGTTGTACTCACGACCATCACTGGCTGTAACAACCGTGATCCCTGCATTGATGATCTGAGCCAGCTGGGCTTGCGCCTGGATGGGTTCGGCTCTACTTAGACGATCCAGACCTTCAACAACCAGGACCGACCCGGGAGGAATCCGGCCATCATCCACAGCCCGAAGAAAGACACCCAAAGCCCCCTGCTTTACGTGCCGCTGATGAAAGGCCGAAAGCCCTTCATCACGTAGAGTGAGGGAGTCGTCTAGGGAAAGCCCACGCTCCGCAGCCCAGGACTTTGCATATTGCGCCTGCCTGTCAGCGCTATGGCCAGCCGCCTGACGCGGATCTGAGAAGCGCAGATAGCTGTAGACCATCCCGACTGATGCTGACATTTTCACCCCGGCAAACGCTATGACAAGGAGTAGTATATATCAGCAATCAGACGGCAGTCTCAACGCGACCCACTCTAATCTCCGTCAATTTTACCTACTGCATTGCAACCCCCATCGCCTTGAGGAATGATGGGCAATCGGCCATGAGATGATGAAAACGAACTGATGAATACCTCGACACTTCTGCTGTTTATACCGGCTTGTTTCGCCCTCAACATGGCACCCGGCCCAAACAATCTGCTTTCTATCAGCAATGCTACACGATATGGCTTCGCAGCATCTTGCTTCGCCGGTGTCGGCAGACTAATTGCATTTGCCGCAATGATCGCACTTTCAGCAGTAGGCCTTGCAGCCATACTTGAAACCTCGGCCCTACTTTTTCATGCAATAAAAATCGTAGGCGGAGCATACTTACTATTCATTGCGCTCAAACTGTGGACAGCAAGCACCGCTGAAGAAGAACCCAAAGCAACAGCACCAAAGAACCAAATAGAGCTTATCAAGCAGGAATTTTTTATTGCGGCTGGAAATCCGAAAGCGATTTTAATATTTACTGCTTTTCTGCCCCAATTTATAGATCCAAGTCAGAATGTCGCATCCCAATTTATGGTACTGGGCGCATTATTCCTTCTGCTGGAGGTAATTGCTCTTGCTGGTTATGCACTCATCGGACTGCATCTCCGCCGCTGGTTCAATCAACCCAAGGGCAAGCGGCTGTTCAACCGGGTCTGCGCCGTCTTGCTCTCAGGCGCCGCCACGCTTCTACTGACTGCCCGGCGCACCTGACCCTGGGCTTCAGAAGAATTTATATTGACCATCGTTAGGATTGCCTGCGGCCACCCAGAACTCCTGCCGCGCCAGGCGCCAAACGCCATGCGGTTGCTCGCTCGCCACCAGGGCCTCGCCCACCGGAGCGCGCCACAGCTGCCAGGCGATGTAGAACAGGTAGGCCGCACCCACCACCTTGATCACCAGGAACAGGTACTCACTGGTGTGCAGCACCACCGCCAGGCCCATCGCCGCCAGGGCAATCATGCCGCTGAAGGCGAGAATGCGCCCGCCACCTGCCACGCATGCGGTACGCAGGCCATAGCGGCTGGCATTGTGCAACGACAACAGGTTGTTCGGCCCCGGTGCCATGTTCAGGGCGAAGCAGGCGGGGATGAATAACAGCAGGCTCGACAGGTCCATTTCGTTCTCCTGGAAATCTGCCGCCAATGTCGATGCTTGAGCGGTACCGGTCAAGGTACAGCCACAGGGAAAAACTGTACGGCAGCGCGTTCGGCGCTGTTAAGCTGCCAGCCTCAACGAGGGCTCCAGCATGCACCCTACCCGCTCCTCACTCTGGCGCGATCCGGCCCTGCCCTGGGTGGAAAGCCGCCGGGCCTGCCACAGCCGCGCCTGTTACAAGGCTCATAGCCACCCGACATTCTCCATCGGCGCGGTGGATGCGGGGTGCAGCGTCTTCACTGGCGCAGGTGATGGGCAGCAGCGGCTGACCCCAGGCACGCTGGTGTTGGTGCCGGCGCAGCGGGTGCATGCCTGCAACCCCGAGCCCGGCCAGGCATGGAGCTACCAGATGCTGCATGTCGAGGCCCAGTGGCTTGCGCAGCTGCGCCTGGAGTCGGGGCTCGACGCGGCCGGGCCGGGGGCGCCGGCGCGCATCAGCCGGCTGCCTGCGTTGTACCGCGAGTTCTGCGGGTTGAATGAATTGCTGTTCTCGGGTGCGAGCAGCGGCGAAAAGGAAGCCGCACTGATCGCCTTCATGGGTGATCATGATTTTGCCCAGCATCCTCACCTGGCGGCTGCGCCAGCGCCAGCATTGGGCATGCCGGCCCTGCGTGGCCTGATCGAGTGCATCGAAGCTCAAGACCCGGCCCGCTTGAGTCTTGAAGTGCTTGCCCGGCAAGCAGGGCTTGGCCGTTATCAGTTGATCCGTGCGTTCCGCGCGGCCACCGGGCTGACGCCGCATGCCTACCTGATCAATGCCCGCATCAACCGGGGCCGGCGGCTGCTGCGCGACGGGCTGGCGCTGGCCGAGGTGGCCTATCGACTGGGGTTTGCCGATCAGAGCCATTTTCAGCGGGTATTCAAGGCGCATGTGGGCGTGACGCCGGGGCAATATCGGCTGCGTCTGGATCAGAGGCCCTAAGCAACCCGCAATAATCTTCAATACCTGGTCCTGCCCCGCCTCCACACTGCGGCTTTATCACTCGAGATAGCCCGCACCATGGAGCAGTTTCTGATCGTCGCCCTCGCCCACTTCCTGGCCCTGCTTTCCCCAGGCCCGGACTTCTTCCTGGTCGCTCGTACCTCGATCAGCGCCGGTTGGCGCGTCGCCAGTGGCACCTGCCTGGGCATCGCTCTGGCCAATGGCCTGTTCATCAGCCTGGCCTTCGCGGGCCTGGCGGTACTGCAAGAAGGCAGCCCGGTGTTCATCGCCTTGCAGTTGGCCGGCGCGGTTTACCTGCTTTATATAGGCGCGCTGTTCCTGCGCCATGCCGGGCAGTCCGGCCTGGCTGCGGTGGATACCCTAGGGGCAGTGAGCGGCTGGTGGCGAGGGCTGGGCATGGGCCTGGTATCAGGCGGTCTCAACCCCAAGAACGCACTGTTCTACGCCAGCCTCGCCAGCATGGTCGCCAACAGCGGTGCTGCCTGGAAGTGGGCCTATGGCGCCTGGATGTTCACCATCGTTCTGCTGTGGGATTTGCTGGTGGCAGCGGCCATCGGCAACAAGCGCCTGCTACGGCGCTTTTCTCATGCCCTGCCCTGGCTGGAGCGGGCCTCAGGGATGATGCTGATTGCACTGGCAGGTGCATTGCTTTTCAGCCTGGTGCAGGGTTGAGCAGCACCAGGCTGGCCAAGTCCATCAGGCTGAAATGGCCACTTGCCCAACCACCGGTGTCCAGGTGCCAGACGTTACCCAACCGTTTGGCCTGGAGCACCGGCGTATGGCCCACCAGCAGGGCACGCACGCCTTCGACGGCGCCGGTATCCCCTTCTTTGAGCCGCCGGCGCGACCATTGGCAGACTTCACGCACCCCCGGGTCATCATCCTCCAGCAGACTGGCGCGCAGCTCGGCCCAGTCTGCAAACGGGGTGTCGGCATGCAGCACGCCAATCAACCCGGCCTCTGTCTGTACTTCCATGGCTATCGGCAGCTGCAGGAAGTGTTCGACGAAAACCGCCTGCTCATCCTTTGGCAGATCGAGAAACCAGCCGCCGCCCGCTGCCCGATACATGTCCAGATCCAGCCGCCCACCGTACAGGCAGGTGATGGCCAGCGACTCATGGTTGCCCTGCACGGCATGGAACCAAGGCTTGGTCAGCCACGTCAGGGCCTCGATACTGTGCGGGCCGCGGTCGACCAGGTCACCAACACTGAATAGCCGATCCACCGCTGGGTCGAACCCCACCGCCTCCAGGCACTGCTCCAGGCGCCGAAAATGCCCGTGAATATCGCCAACAGCCAGGTCACGCCCGTGGCTGTTGGCGGCTACCCGCCGAAACCGGCTCATTGCATTGTTCCTCTGTTGCCGCACGTTGGGGAGCGGATGATGGCTACCGCTCTCGTGCATGACGTGCTCATGGCCCTATCAACCAACAGCATGGCACAAGGCACAGCACCTGCGCAGTTCGAACTGGTTTCGCCAATGTTTCGCCACGCCCGCGGCCTCCTGAAATACCCTTCACTGGAACAGGTGATCCTGCCGATAGTATGCTCGGCCTTTCGATCTGTACCAGGGAAGGGAATTACCCATGAAACTCTGTGCCGTACAGCTGGCATCAGTCAAAGGCGAACTACAAGTCAATCTCGACCGCCACCTGCACTGCATAGAGCTGGCCGCAGACCTGGGCGCCGAACTGGTGGTGTTCCCCGAGCTGTCGCTGACCGGTTACGAGCCTACCCTGGCAAGGCAGGCGGCCTTGCCGCTCACCTCTGCCCGGCTCGATCCGCTGCAGCGAATCTGCGACCGCCTGGAAATCTGCGTAGCCGTGGGCCTGCCACTGCCCACCGCAGATGGCATTCAGATCGCAATGCCGATCCTGCGCCCCGGCCAGCCGCGGCTGGCCTACGCCAAACAACGGCTGCACGAGGACGAGCTGGCGTTTTTTTCGGCCGGTGACCAGCCCTTGGTTTTCACCGCAGGGCAACTGCAGATAGCACCCGCCATCTGTTACGAGTCGATGTTCTTCGCGCATGCAGCACAAGCCCGCGACAGGGGCGCAGAGCTGTACCTGGTGAGCGTGGCGAAGACGGCGAAGGGCATCCGTGAAGGCAATGAGCACTACCCGCAAGTCGCTCGCACTTTGGGTATCCCGGTATTGATGGCCAACTGTGTGGGCCCGGCCGACAACTTCGTGGGTGCCGGCGGCTCGGCGGCCTGGGACAGCCAGGGCAACCTGCTGGCGGCGCTGGACGGCCGCCAGGAAGGCATCATCTTGCTGGATACCGCGAACTCCAGCGCCATCGGCGTACCGCTGAGCATGCCTTCTGCATGAAGTATCTGCTTTTGATAGTGGCCAGCTTTGCCAGCACCTATCATCTGGTGGGGCTATTGATCAACAGCCAGCTGAATGAGCTGGCCGAGGGGTTGCGCCATCGCCCGGATGCGCCACCGCCCGGGCAGTACCTGCGCGAAGTAAGGCCACAGGCCCGCCGGGCGCATCGGCAGTACACGCTGATGGCGGGCTCGACGCTGGCGGTGGTGGCGTGCCTGGTCGTGTATTGGATCAGTTGAGTTTTCAGATTCAGTCGCGACCTTTGCGGACAATGCATGGCTAAAGGTCCAAAGTCAGGCTTTGTTGCCCCTCAAGCGCCAAGAGGTACTGCTTGGCCGGCATCCCCCCGGCAAAGCCGGTCAGGCTCCCGGATGCGCCAATCACGCGGTGGCACGGGGCAATGATCGAGATCGGATTACGGCCGTTGGCCGCACCGACCGCGCGTACGGCGCTCGGGTTACCGATCTGCCGGGCGATATCGCTGTAGCTTCGGGTCTGGCCGAACGGAATGGTGAGCAACGCCGCCCACACCTGGCGCTGAAACGCGGTGCCGGCAAAATCCAGTGCCAACTCGAACCGTTGGCGCTTGCCGGCAAAGTACTCTTCCAACTGGCGAGCGGCTTCGCGCAGTATTGGCTGCTCATCATCCCGATGCACCTCACCCAGGCGAACGCGGTTTTCCCGCTCCTCTTCCCACAGCACGGCGGCCAGGCGCTCGCCGCGGGCCACCAGGGTCAAGGTGCCGACCGGGGACTGCATCAGGGTGAAGGCGCTGGACATGCTTGTTTCTCACTGCAGGGCTAGGTCCGGGCACTGTAGCGCCGGCCCACACCTCGCGCATCCGCTTTCTTGCTCAGGCAATCAATCAGCTCGCGATGCGGCGGGCTTGGGCCAGGTCGATTTTGGGGATCAACGCCGCAGGTATGCGAGAAACCTCGGACAGGTTGTAGACCCGGAATCGCTCGCTGACAACCTGCTCGGCCATCAGCGTCAGCGACGGCAGTATGCGGCTCTCCCAGTGCTGGTCGAGCCCACAGGGGGAATGCTGCCCCTCACCGTTCTCGTAAAAGCGCCCTAATGACTGGTCCAGGTCAACACCCACCAGCAACACCTGCTCGAACCCCAGGTGATACGCCAGTTGCAGGGCGACATAAACCACTGTCCGGGCATCGAAGTAGCCACTTGAGAGGTCTTTGCTGAAGGCGATCGACCGCGCCCGCTTGCTCCACAACGCCCTGCTGCAGACATGGGTTGCGCCGTGCCCCCGCAACCCGTCGAGCATGCCGGGGTTGTCGGCTTTATGCAGCGGATAACACTCGGTGTCGGGCGGGATGTCAGCGCCGACGAAATGCTCTGGCCACAGTGCCAAGCGCTGGCTATCGCGCAACGCCAAGGCAAACAGCTCTGGCTGCTGTGTGCGAAAGCTTTTGTCGGTGCAGATGTAAAAGAACGGCTTCACGGCACACGCAGCGGTGAGGGAAACCGAACCATTCATGGCAATCACAGGGAGGTGTGAAAATTCAAGCAAGGGGAACTGTTTGGCAGAAGCGCCCGACGCAAGAATCACCACCGGCCCTTTCTGGGTGTTTCGGCACGCCTCGAAACCTGAGAACGCGCCGCGCTCGGCATCGAGCTGTGACGGAGATATATTCATCGCGCCATCATCGGTTTGGAGTACCTAAAACACAATACCCCTCGGACACCGAACGATCCCTTTTACAAAGCCCTTACACAATCTGACCAACGTCTTGCCGTTCGTTTCACGCGACGACTCTCTTTTATGCATGAGTCGCCTTGCCGGTTACCCCTGGCGGTACTAATACTTAACTCTCTGCCTGGGGAGGCACGAACAATGCAACCAAGATTCGTTATCGTTCCCGCAGTGCCTATCGAAAGGGAATCCTTCCGCGTCGCTGGTCGCTATTACGCAGCTACCGTCTGCGGCGGCTACGACATCTACGACAATCAAGCAAAGGAGCGTCTCAAGCCCAGTTACTCCTGCAAAGAAGATGCGCAGGTGCAATGCCGTCAGATGAACCTGAAAGCGTAGAAGCCATGGGACTGCCAGGGGGCAGGCATCACCTCAATCCAGGCATTCCCGGGCCGCCAGCCGCAGCTTGTTGCCCGAGAGGAAACTGCCTTTGTAGAAAGTCGCCCGGCTGCCCTCACCGGACTCCAACACTTCCAGGACTTCATCAGAGGTCACTGCGCTGGGTGCGGTCAGGCGGTAGCCATGTGAAATGGATTTTTGCGTCGTGAGTGGCGCCAACGCTTGCCACTTGGGCAATACACAGGCGGCATAGACTTCTGGCGATTTGCGGGTCAGCTTGCTGGCTGTTGGCTTTCCTGGGTTTGCACAACCGGCCAGGGTGACGACCAGTGCGTAGCAAAAAGAGATGCGAAAGTTAGGCATTTGCATTTGACTCAAGTGGACAGGATGCATTTTAACCATGGTTTTGCATGACAAAAAGCCCGCGCATCTGGGGCGCGGGCTTTTGTACTCAGGTTTTGCCGCGGGCTGGCTAGGCCTTCGAACACATGAGGGCTGCATCGAGCAGCCGCCCGTGGTCATACCAGGCATCGCGCTGATAGGCCATGAACTGCTGACGCGTGCCGTAGCTGCGCAACTCTACAAGGCCATTGGCTGTGTTGGGGTCAGTACTGTCGACGAACAGACGCACCGAATCACCACTACCCACCTCATAGGTGGTTGCACTCCCATGCATCTCTTCCTTGACGCACCCTAGATAATCCGGCGGGCTCTTCTCGGTGATACCGGAGGTATGATCATGCCCATCCCGAACATCGGGGTTCTGTGCACACCCCGTCATAAAAGTTGCAGCCAACGCTGACATCAGTATTGCGCTTGCGAGCGATCTAGAGTTCTTCACGCGACACACTCCGGCGCCCCCTTCAACAACCCTTTGAAAATAGCTAACGAGCAACGCCCTTTTTCGTTTTTTTGGCCAATCCCATATTAACCCTCAGTCATAAACGAGCAATATTCTTCTTCGCTATAGGGGATGTGGCAGCGCCCTACCCTATTTGCAAGCTGACGGGAACACGCCATGCCGCTTTGCCATTAGCACCGCTCAATCTTGCTCGGCCACCTCACAAACGCCATTTGCACGCCCCTTGCCGGTGTACGAGACCCCCACAGACTCATCCGGGTTGACCATGATAGAGACGGTAACCCCATCGCCCTTGGCTTCGTAGTACGCGTCACTGAATTTCTTCAGTTTTGCCTCCTTGGCATTTATGTAGACAGGGCCGCCTTCATCCGCGTGCACTTCGATTCCGCCCGGGCATGTGGCATTCACCAGTGGGATGCCTGCGTTGGCCATCCCTGCAACAGAAATCAGAACAACGCCCAGCACTCGCCGCTTCATTCAAACCTCCTGATCCGGTTAACCCTTATATACAGTGATAGACGAAGGCCCTGGAACCGGACCATTGTCGGCCAGAAACGTTTTCGCATCGAGCGGTGAGCATCATGCTCTGCCCGCCTGGCTCTGCACATACTGCTCAGCCATCACTTTGCCTTCGAGTATGGCCTCCGTCGAGGACGAAAATGCCCGACTCACTCGCAGCGTTCTCGAGACGCTGCCGGGCCGGCCGACCTCCACCAGCATTCCGGTCGGTGAGTCAGTGCACGACTCCCACAGAACGTAAATGGATGCCTGGTAACCAAGGTACGAATGCACATAAAGATCATGACTGGTGGACTGAAGGTTCATCTGATTCTCCAACGGGGCGCCCTGATTGCACCTTTGCTGCAAATACGACTGGTGCGTTCACGCGTGCGTTCCGTTGTCCTCGTCAAGTTACCTGCCCCAGTGAAGCCGGACCAGCGCGTCAGAGTACATCTGTACTCCTGCGCAATCCTTGCTATTTCAAGCAGGTTGCGGGCCTACCCATAGCAGCCAGACCCTCGGTGGCAATTCGGCGTGCACGCCCCACGCCCCACGCCAGCGCTCTGGTCATCGACTCGCCGGGCCTCGAGTCGAAAGCCTCCTCGTGAAGCGCGGTACCAGCGGCCGCATAGACGCCGATGAACATCTGCGTAGCGCCTGTGCGCGACAGCCTCACCTGAACATCGATAACCGTGCCGTTATAAAGAGCCTCATCGTGCTCCCGGTGATGCAGGGTCGGGTCCGCCCACAGCCAATAAGTTTCTCCGCGAATTCGCATGCCGCCTCCTCCGACTGATGTCTATTTGGAATGGCCAAATACCACCATAGCGAAGCGGTACGACCGCACAACCGGTACACGCGCAACTGTGGGCTGAATCGGACCACCGGTTAAATAACCGTTACAAAATCAAGGATTTGTACAACTTCAGGCTGGGCGCGGCAGCTTGATGATCGCCGAGGGCTTTGCAGGGAAAAATTCTGGTGGTTCGCTGCGACGGACAGGAACGACCACAGCTAAGCGCCGTGGCCAACCTTCTCCATCATTTGATAAAGCGAACCTGTGAGTTGATTTTTTCGATCACCGAGCCTTTGCGCTCGTTGAAGCGCAGCTTGTTTTGCTCGAACAGGTTATTACCCTTGGTATCGATGGAGATAATCAACGGGCCAAACTCCCGCACGCGATTGACCCAAAGCGTTTCGGGCATTCCCAAATCTTGCCACTCAGCCCGCTCGATCTCTTCCACCTGGGTTGCGGCGAGTACTGCACAACCGCCGGGGAACACCGCATGCACAGCCTTGTTTTCCAGGCACCCAGTGGTTGTTTCGGGGCCCATGCCGCCCTTGCCGACGATCAGCTTTACGCCAGTCTGCTCAATGAATTCCTTCTCGAACTTTTCCATCCGCATGCTGGTGGTCGGGCCGATGGAAACCATCTCGAAGGTGCCATCGTCTTTCTCGCGCACGATCGGGCCAGCATGAAATATGGCCCCACCGCGCAAGTCGACCGGCAGTTCACGCTTGAGCTCGATCAGGCGACGGTGTGCCACGTCGCGACAGGTGACCAACTGCCCTGTCAGGTAAATCACATCACCAACGTTAAGGTCTGCGAGATCTTCGTCCTTGATCGGGGTGCTGAGGATCTTTTTCACAGAACAACTCCTTCGTGGGACAGAATGTCGTAAGACAGGTCGGCGTTGATACGGATCTTGCCGCGCCGGTGTGCCCAGCAACCAGTGGACACGGCCACGCCAATGGTTGATGGGTGGCGAGCGGACGATTCGATGTTCACGCCCATGACGCTGCTATTGCCGGTCAACCCTTGCGGACCGATACCAATCTCGTTGAGGCCCTCTTCAAGCAACTGCTCCATCAAGGCCGCACTTTCATTGGGGTGGCTGGAGTCCACCGGGCGCAGGATTGCCCGCTTGGACAGACGCGCAGCGGTTTCCACTGATGTTGACACGCCGACGCCAACCAGCAACGGCGGGCACGCGTTGATGCCCCGCGAGGTGATCACATCAAAGACAAATTCGGTGACGCCTTCATATCCTTGACCCGGCATCAACACTTTGGCCGAACCAGGCAGCGTGCAACCGCCACCGGCCATGTACACGTCCACGATTGCATAATCGGCGTTGGGGATGATCTCCCAATCCAGCCATGGAATTTTCGAACCGGTATTGGTACCCGTATTCTTTTCGATAAAGGTCTCTACCGCGTTGTGACGCAGCGGGCCCTTGATAGTGGCTTCCTTGGTGGCGTTCTCGAGGATGCCCTCAAGCTCGCTGAGCAAGGGGAAGCTCGCGCCTGCCGAGATGAAGTACTGGATCACGCCGGTGTCCTGGCAGCTCGGGCGGTCGAGTTTGTCGGCGTAGTCCTGGTTCTCAGCCATTGAGTCATAGACAGCAATGGCGAGCGGGTTGGTTTCCGCGGCCCGCAATTGCGCGGTTTTTTTCTTCACGTCGGTTGGCAGGCGTTTGCCGATATAGGCGGTAAACTTCGCCATCGTCTCGGTAAGCGATAGTACAGCTGACTCTTTATCCATCATTTTCTCCTCACAGCATCACTGGGCTATTCGTGCGGGCTCAAAAGGCCAGCTATTGGTGTTTGCACTGCTCGATTCGATGCACCTGATTGTTGCTCAGTCGAGTCTGGCGCCGCAGCTGGCTGAGTATTCAGGGCCAAGTCCATTTGCTTTTTATCGAGTGCTCCGACCCATTTGGCGATCGCCATGGTGCCAACTGCATTTCCGATCGTATTGGTGATAGCGCGGGCTTCGGACATGAAACGATCCACCCCGAGCAGCAGCACCATGCCGGCTACCGGAATCTTGTCCATCGTCGCCAGGGTGGCTGCCAGTGTGATGAAACCGGACCCGGTGACACCCGCGGAGCCCTTGGAAGTCAGCAACAACACGCCCAGCACGATCAATTGGTCCATTAGGGTCAGAGGCGTGTTGGTAGCTTGGGCGATGAAGATGGCTGCCATGGTGTAGTAGATGCACTGACCATCGGGGTTGAACGTCAGCCCGGACGGAATCACCAGGCCGACTACCGGCTTGGACACCCCTGCCTTTTCAAGTTTGTTCATCAGTTGCGGCACGACCGACTCTGAAGAACTGGTACCCAGGACAGTGAACAGTTCTTCCTTTAGGTACTTGAGAAACTTCCACAGGCTGAAGCCGGACAAGCGAGCGATGAAACCGAGCACGACCACGACAAACAGGAAACAGGTGACATACATAGTCGCCACCAACTTGCCAAGCGATACGATCGAACCCAGACCGTACTTGCCAATGGTGAAAGCCATGGCGCCAAACGCCGCCAGCGGTGCAAGCCGCATGATCATGCCGACAATGTAGAACATGCCGTGGGAGAAAGACTCCAGCACATCGACCATGGGTTTGCCACGCGGCCCCAGATGCGCCAACGCGATACCGAACAAGGTAGAGAACAGCAGAATCGGTAAAATCTGATTCTGTGCAAACGCATCGGTGATACTGGCCGGGATGATTTTCATCAAGAACTCAGTGATACCGTCGCCACCCTGTGCAGCCGAGGTGTAGGTAGCGATGCTGGAGGCGTCGAGGTGCGCCGCATCAATGTTCATTCCGGCGCCTGGCTTGACGAAGTTGACAACCAGCAGGCCCAGGATCAGGGCGAATGTAGAAAGCACTTCAAAGTAGATGAGCGCTCGAGCGCCCACACGGCCGAGCTCCTTCATGTTCTCCATCTTGGCGATGCCCAACACCACCGTGGCGAAAATGATGGGTGCGAATACCATCTTGATCAGCTTGATGAACGCATCGCCAAGCGGTTTCAGGTCAGTGCCGATATCCGGCCAAAAAACACCTAGCAATACACCGGTGGCCACCCCGATCAGTACTTGGACATATAACTTACCCAGAATGCTTTTCATGACAGGACCCCTGAATTTTTATTCTTGTCAGGTAATACCGAGAAGACAGATCAACGACCCGTCTCTCGGCGCATTGTCTAAATTACGGTTCTGTTCAATCAGCGATCAATCAGCGCGATGACCGCATCGGTGATCTGGCGAGTAGTCGCTGTGCCGCCCAGATCAGGGGTGTGCAGGCCACTTTCGGTGACTGCTTCGATGGCCGACATCAACTGCCTGGCGGCAGCCCCCTCACCCAGGTGCTCAAGCATCAATGCCGCAGTCCAGAGGGTCGCAATCGGGTTGGCTACGCCTTTGCCGGTGATGTCGAAGGCAGAACCATGGATAGGTTCGAACATCGAAGGGAATTGACGCGACGGGTTGAGGTTGGCGGTCGGTGCGATGCCCAAGCTGCCAGACAACGCGGCGGCCAGGTCGGACAATATGTCGGCGTGCAGGTTGGTGGCGACAATCACGTCCAGTGTGGACGGTTTTAGGACCATGCGCGTGGTCACTGCGTCAACCAGTTCCTTGTCGATCTTCACATCCGGGAAGTCCTTGGCGACTTCGTAGAAGATCTCGTCCCACAGCACCATGCCATGACGCTGAGCGTTGGACTTGGTCACCATGGTCAGTTGCTTGCGTGGGCGACTCTGTGCCAGCTGGAAGGCAAAGCGGTGAATGCGCTCGACACCGGCACGGGTAAATACCGATACCTCGGTAGCCACTTCTTCTGGCAGGCCGCGGTGCACGCGGCCACCATTACCGGAGTACTCACCCTCTGAGTTCTCACGCACGACGACCCAGTCGATCTGGTCGCCGTTATGCAACGGGCTTTTCACGCCCGGCAGTACACGAGCCGGACGCACGTTGGCGAACTGGTCTAAACCCTGGCAAATCGGCAGACGCAGGCCCCATAGGGAAATATGGTCCGGTACATTCAGGGCACCCACGGCACCGAAGAAAATAGCGTCGAAGGTTTTCAACTCCTCCAGCCCACCCTCAGGGATGTAATGGCCATTCTTCAGGTAGCTCTCCGAGCTCCAATCGAAGTCTTTGAAGGAGATTTCGAACCCACATTTTCTTGACAGCGCTTTCAGTACTTCAACGCCTGCGGCAATAACCTCAATACCAATTCCATCGCCTGGGACAGCTGCAATGTTGTACGCATGCATGAGTAGACACCTTCATTTGGATATTCTTGTTTTCCCTGCCGATCACACCAAGGCGACAGGATGTGGGCAGAGTGTAAGCAGAAATTCCAAGGAAATAAGCTACTCAAAATAACTTCAAAAGTTACTTGAGGTTATCAATCATGGGGCACATTCTGTACGAGCCCATCGTCGCTTCGAGCCAGCCATGAATCAGACATTTGACCTTTCGTTTTTCCACCTGCTCGCCACCCAGGGCAGCCTCGCGGCCACGGCACGCGAACTCGGCGTAACCCCCCCGGCAGTGAGCAAACGCCTGGCAGCGCTGGAGGCACGGTTTGGTGTTCGCCTGGTCAACCGCACCACCCGCTCGATGAGCCTGACCTCGGAGGGCGAGCTTTACTTTTCTCACGCTGCGCGCATCCTCACGCAAATCAATGAGGTAGAGCAGATGGTCGTCAGTAGCCGCGCGACGCCCAAAGGCCTTATCCGCGTGAACGCCTCCCTCGGCTTTGGTCGACGGCATATCGGGCCGGCCTTGGCAGCGTTCTTCAGCCGTTATCCGGAGGTGGAAATTCAGCTGGAAATCACCGACCATCCCTTGGATCTGGCAACCCACGGTTTTGACCTCGGGATCCGCTTCGGTACACTGCCGGATGCCGCATTCCACGCCCGCAAGATCGCCTCCAATCGCCGACTGGTGTGCGCCTCGCCGCTTTATCTGGAAAAGCACGGCACGCCGATGCGCCTGTCTGATTTGCAACAGCACAACTGCATCTTCATCCGGCAGAACGAAACGCCTTATGGCGTATGGAGTTTCACCACTGGCAGCCGTACGCAGAACATCAAGGTCCGCGGTGCCCTGGGCTGCAATGACGGGGAGGTGGCCCTGAACTGGGCGTTGGAAGGTTACGGGATACTGATGCGCGCCGAATGGGATATAGCCCGCTATGTACGCAGCGGCCGGTTGCGCCTGGTGCTGGAAGACGAAACACCAACCCGGGCGGATGTCTATGCGGTTTATCCTCAGCAGCTACACCTGTCAGCGCGGTTGCGCAGCCTTATCGACTTTCTCGTGGAGCGCTTCGCTCATATTGATCATGTGGAAGATGCCGAGTGAATGGCAGTTTGAGGTTGGGCGGTCTGAAACCCGTGACTACTCGACGCTCACAGTCAGCGCATGGCTGACCACGCCGTGACACCCGCATGCCAGCCGATGGCCCTGCAGCACCACCGGCTTACCGTTCATGCGTCGGCTTGGATGCCCCTCGATAAACGCAAAAACCCCTTTGTGAAGCGGGCAACTGGCCTTGTCGCCCAGCACCGCTGGCGTTTTACCGTTGACGGTGTGGGTGCCAGCCAGTTGGCATGACAGCACGCTGCCCCCGCTGCTGGTGGGGTCGCCCAGGCAGATGGGAGGGTTCATGCCTTGGGTCGCCCGACACTTGGGAGGCCATACTTGAAGGGGTCAGCACCACGGTTGCGCTGGTTCTTCACTTTGCGTGCCTCATCTGGCGGGCTGATCATCTGCACGGTGAGGCTGCCGTCGCTGCCGGCGTACACCACGGCACTGGCACCGCCGTCGTGGTAGCTGGCGATGGTGGCCAGGTTGATTTCCACCAGCGCGCTGCTGACGCCGGTATTGCCCAGGCGTCGACCGATGTCATAGCCCTCGTCGACATTGCTCACATCCAGGCCTTGGCCGTCGGTATTGAGGCTGTGCAAGGCGTTGGTCAGGGCGATTTCTGCCTCAGCGTTGTTAGTGGTGTCGTAGAACACGCGCACCGGTTTTTGCCCATCGGGCAGCGTGTCGAGGGCCTTGAGCCAACCTGCCTGCAAGGCCTTGGCCTGCAACGCGGGTTTGAGGCGCTTGCCGTGCTCGTCCTGCATGGAAACCTTGATCGGACGGTGCAGGTAGCCCAGCACTGGCGCTGCGTCGAACTCTTTCAGTTGGTGTTCGGCCCAACGCACGGGCAGCCAGGGCGACGGTTCGAAATGGCCTGGGCCACGATTGTCGATGGTCTTCCACAAGGTGGGCAGTTGCGATTGCCAGTAGGCGCTGGACATGGTTCCCGGGGCTAGCGAGGATTTAACGCCTTTAGCGTGCTCGGCAGCTTCATACCAGTCTATAAACGCCCTGTCCCGGTCCCAGTAAAACGCCCACAGCTTGCCCAGGTCAGAGTTTTTGTTCTGATTGTCCTCTGCGCCATGGGTGACAAATGGGCGAATGTAGCGATCCACTCGGTCCGAACGCGTGACCAACAGGCCAGTCATGCTTTCGTAGATCGTCGGAACTACGTGGCCATTTTGCAATCCCGGTGTGCCGGGTTTGCGATAGAGATTTCGCGTCACGTCACCGTCTTCGCTTGCGATCAAGGCTTGTGGCACCTTGGGATTATCGTCAAAAAACGTGAACAGTCGCTCGATCATACCTTGAGCATGCGTCGTGCTTTCGTTGTCTTGCCACAGGAACTGGGTAACGCCCAAGGTTGCAGCATTTCGGCCTGAATTGATCAGGCTCGCTGCGCTAGATGCGCTGTCGTAGGGGATCGTGTCCCGGGAAGTGGTGTAACTGAACCAGCCGAAGGCGCCCTGCGGGCGAAAG
>NZ_MOMO01000183.1:0-16290 GCF_009933855.1 Pseudomonas sp. SG-MS2
GCCGTCTGACGCACTGGCACCAATAACAGCGACGCTGCTACCAGCAAGGTCACCAGCACCTGACGCCGGCTGGGGCGCCATCGACCGAGCCGGCGGCGCCGTGTCAGCGTGTTCCAGCAGTACGCCCAGGTGCGTATCAGGCCATCGAGTTGCTGATGCACCACCGGCGGCGGGGCTTCTTCAAGCAGCAGTACAAGCACGCCCAGGCGCTCGCCGGCAGGGACGTGCAGCGGTATACACCACAGCCCCGAAGGCCACCATTCGGTCCAGCCCTGAGCGATGTCTTCGGGCGGCGAGGCGTTGTCCAGGGTCAGCCAGGTAGGCTGCGCATCGGCCAGACGCCCGGCCAGCCAACGGCTGGCGCGCCTGAGCCAGACCAGGTAGGGCGAGTCTTCGGTGGGCCGTGCCAGGCCCGACACGCACAGCAGTTCAAGGCCGGCCTTGCTTTGGCCGAACACCAGCGCCTGGTGAAAGGGCAGCAGCGGGTACAGGTCGTTGGCCATGCTGAACGCCAGTGCGCCCAGCGTCTCGGCGGCCATGGCCTTGTCGCGCAGGGCGTCCAACTGCAGCAATAGCTGTGGGTGAGGCAGCGGCCTATTCACGGTCATGGTCGAACCGCGCGGTGCCGCTCATGCCGGCCATCAGTTCGGGAAAGCGTTGATCGAAGCGCGCCTCAAGCTCCACCGTCTGTGCCACCGCATCTACCCTGGCATTGATCACGCTGACCTTGGCCGGGTAGGTCTTGCCCGTTTCGTGAACGTTAACCGTCAACGGCTGGCCGGGGCTGAGCGTTTTCAACTGGCTGGAAGGGACATTGAGGCGCACCTTCAATGCACCATCGCTGACCAGGTCAAACAGCGGTGTACCTGCGCTGACAGTTTGGTAGGGCTTGACGTAAACCTTGGCCACATGGCCCGAAAACGGCGCCAGGACCCGACAATAGCTCATCTGCGCCTCACCCATGGCGCGGGCCCCATCGGCCTTCTGCACTTCGGTTTTGGCTGCGGCCACTTCGATGTCGCCCACTGCGTCCAGCTTGCGCAACTGTTGCTTGGCCTGCAGGTTCTGCCGGGCCATGGCCAGTTCAGCCACCGCGACCTTGCTACGGGCCTGGGCTTCGTTACAGTTGAAACGTGCCAATGTGACGCCTTTGGCCACCTGGTCGCCGAAGTGCGTCTGGATTTCGCCCAAGGTGCCACTCATCTGGCTGGACAGGGTCGTTTCCAGTTCGGCAGCCAGCAGCACGCGAATCAGTTGCGGGTCCTCGGTTGGGGCGCCTTGCTCGGCCTGGGCGGCAGCGCTGGCCAAGGCCAGCAACAAGGTAAGGTACCGCTGAGCAACGACAGGCAAAGGCATTCTCGACTCCTTGTAGAGAGGCATCCAGCAGGCACGCAACGCAATCGCTATAACGTCTTCATACTAGGAACGAATTCGCAATCTGCCCAATATTCCGGTTGCAAATGTGTCGCAGTTGCTGTGCCGCGGGCAGGCGTTCAGGTGGCTGCAACCAAGCGTTGAAAGACGGTTTCGTGCACGGTATCCAGGTTTTGCGCTAGAATCCCCGCCGGGTGCTAGCTGCATGACGCAGTGACGCAGGTTAAATAACTACGCAGGTCGGGCCGCCGTGCGGGAGTTCTTGTGCCCATGCAAAAACACGTAATGCCCCGTGCCCAGCAAATTGCCCAACGCGCATTCGCCAACTTCGAACGCTTTCTGCATATCGAGGCCGTGAGCGGCGTCGTACTGTTGATCGCCGCCGTTGCAGCACTGATCTGGGCGAATTCGCCCGCTGCCGAAAGCTATGACGCCCTCTGGCACACGCCGATAAGCTTCGGTGTCGGCTCGCTGGTCTATTCCCAGTCACTGCATTTCTGGATCAACGACGGCCTGATGACCATCTTCTTCCTGGTCGTCGGTATGGAGATCCGTCGCGAAATTCATGAAGGCGCGCTGTCCAGCCTGCGCCAGGCCACGCTGCCGATGGCGGCGGCTGTCGGCGGTGTGGTGGTACCCGCGCTCATCTACCTGGCGTTCAATCATTCGCCTCCCGCGCAAGAGGGTTGGGCAGTGCCGACTGCCACCGACATCGCCTTTGCAGTGGGTGTGCTGGCGCTGCTGGGCAAGTCGATCCCTTCCAATGTGCGGGTGTTCCTGCTTGCCCTGGCGATCATCGACGACATCATCGCGGTGCTGATCATTGCCTTCTTCTACTCCGGTGGCCTGGATTACAGCGGTTTCGGCGTCGCCGCCATCGGCCTGCTGCTGGTGCTCGGCCTGCAGAAGATAGGTGTCGGTTCGGCCTATGCCTACATCATCCCCGGGTTCATCACCTGGCTGGGCATGTTGATGACCGGTGCCCACCCCACCTTGGCGGGCGTGGTGCTTGGCCTGATGACACCGGTTCGGGCCATGCCTTTGGGCGAGCGCCCACTGGAGGCCGTCACCCGCTTCACCGACGACCTGCTCGGCCGCGCCAAGGCACCGCAGATCGATGACAGCGAACTCATGAGCCCGCTGAAAAACCTGCGTGTGGCGCAGCGCGAGCTGGTCGCCCCAGTGCTGCGCGTGCAAGGCCATCTGCATCCTTGGGTGGCTTTCGCGATCATGCCGCTGTTCGCCCTGGCCAACGCCGGTGTCGGGTTGTCTGGTGTCGACCTGTCTGCCGATGGTCCTCACTGGGTGATGACAGGCGTCGCTGTGGCGCTGGTCCTGGGCAAGCCGTTGGGTATCGTGACGATCAGCTGGCTGATGGTACGTTTGGGCTGGTGCGCGCTGCCGGCGGGCGTTACCTGGCACGGCATCACGCTGATCGGGCTGTTGGCAGGCATCGGCTTTACCATGTCGATCTTTATTGCCAACCTGGCGTTCTCTGACCCTGGCGTTCTGGGCGCGGCCAAGCTTGGCGTACTTTCGGGCTCGGTCATTGCTGCTGTGATCGGCCTGGCATGGGGTGTGTGGAGCCTGCGCAAGGCAGCCAAGACGGCACCGGCCCAGGTAGGCTGACAGGCAAGCCGGGCAACGTAGGGGTGGATGCACAATTTTTTTCCACAGGTGCATCCAATCTGCAACCTGGCGGGTATTACAGGTAGCGCGACTTCGCGCTGTCGATTACTCGCCAGGAGATTTGCACCATGAACAGCCCAGTTACCATGCTGATGCTCACAGGCGGTCTTGTCCTGATCGTGGCCAGCCAAGCCGCTCACGCTCAATCCGCGTTGCCCGACGCGGTCAAGGTTCCGGATGGCCACGCCGTCATGCTGGAAACCGTCGGTGTGGGCCAGGTCACCTACGAATGCCGCGACAAAGCCAATGCCCCCGGCCAGACCGAGTGGACATTCGTCGGCCCCAAAGCGGTACTCAAGGACAGGTCTGGCAAGGCGGTGGGCGACTATTTCGGGCCGCCCGCCACCTGGCAGGCCAAAGACGGCTCGAAGGTCACCGGCACCCAATTGGCCGTGGCGCCAGCGGCCAAGGGCGACCTGCCTTACCAGCTGGTTCAGGCCAGCCCGGCCGAAGGTAAAGGGGCCATGACCGGTGTGAGCTATATCCAGCGCGTGGCCACCCGCGGCGGTGTTGCGCCGGCAACTGCCTGCTCGATGCAGAACAAAGGTGAGCGCAAAATCGTTGATTACCAGGCTGACTATATCTTCTGGGCGGCAAAATGATGGCAGTGCGCATAGGCAGGTGAGCCACTGGCGTCTACGCTGATCGACAGCCCCCCGGCCCGATGGCTGGGGGAACCGTCCAGGGACTATAGGGCTGACCTTGCAGTGAACTCACCTTTGCCCCCTTTCGACTTTCAGCGTTGCCTTGAAGCCTGCGCACGGGGAGACCGCCGAGCGCTGCATGCACTCTACGAGGAGGAGGGCGCACGCCTGCTAGGTGTGGTGCGCCGTATCGCCCGCGACCACGCTACAGCAGAAGACATCCTGCACGATGCCTTCATTCGGATATGGTCCGGGGCTGCCAGCTTCGACCCTGCACGCGGCTCTGCGCGTGGCTGGATCTATAGCGTGGCCCGGCACCTGGCGCTCAATTACATACGCGACACCCGGCGCGAAGTCGTGCTGGATGAAGGGGCGTTCGACAGTGCACAAGTACCGTTGCCCTTCGCGAGTGATATCGATCTTATGGCGGACTCGGCCAAGGTTCACCGTTGCCTCGAGCAACTGGAACCCTCACGCAAGCTGTGCATCCTGCACGCGTATGTCGACGGTTGCAGCCATGCCGAAATCGCCGGGTTGCTGAACACACCGTTGGGTACCGTCAAAGCCTGGATCAAACGCAGCCTGAAGGCGTTGCGGGAGTGCATGGGATGAAGAAGCCACTGGGCGAAACCGCCGAGGCACTTGATGAGTTGGCCGGGGAGTATGTGTTGGGTACCTTGTCGGCCGAACAACATGAGGCCGTGCGCCAGCGCCTGACGGGGGATCAGCAGTTGCGTGGTGCCGTGGATGCCTGGGAGCAGCGGCTATTGGCGTTGAACGCACTCGCTGAGCCTTTGCCACCCAGCCCACGTTTGTGGGGGCGTATCAGCCGCAGCGTCGATGCACAGTCACAGTCACAGTCACAGCCACAGCGCAAGGCGGCGTCAGCACAGCCAAGGCGCTGGTGGCATCGCCTGGTGCTATGGCAAGGCCTGGCGGGTGCAGGCCTGGTTGCCAGCCTGCTGTTGGCCTTCACGCTGCTGACCGCCAAGGCGCCGGAGCCTTCCTACCTTGTGGTGCTGGTTGCGCCGGCAGACAGTGCCCCGGGGTGGGTGGTACAGGCAAGCGATGCCCGCAGCATTCAACTGATTCCCTTGGGGCAGTTCGCGGTACCGAGCGACAAGGTGCTGCAGTTCTGGACCAAGGGCGAACAGTGGCAGGCGCCACTGTCCCTGGGCCTGGTCAAACCTGGCGAGCAATATCGCGTGCCCGCGCATGACCTGCCTCCCCTGGAGCCCAACCAACTGTTCGAACTGACCCTGGAAAGAGCGGGCGGCTCGCCGACCGGACGCCCAACCGGGCCTGTGCAGTTCATCGGTCGAGCGGTGAAGGTGCTTTGACAGCGCCTTGCACAGGGGCAGTAAAAGCGGCGCCTGCGCGCCGCTCTACAGGCTTGCAGGCCGCTATCAATCGCCGGTAACCAACTGACGGGCCAACTGGTTGTGGCGCTCCAGCACCAGCGGCAGGTCGACGGTGGTGATGCGGCCGTCCTTGACCACTACACGGCCGTTTATCACGCTGGTATCGACCTGAGTCGGAGTGCAGAACACCAAGGCCGCAAGCGGGTCATGGTGTGCGCCTGCGTAGGCGACATGGCCGAGGTCGAAGGCGACGAAGTCGGCGACCATGCCCGGCGCCAAGGCGCCGATGTCATTACGGTTGAGCACCTTGGCACCGCCGAGGGTGGCGATTTCCAGCGCTTCGCGTGCGGTCATCGCATCAGGGCCGAAGCCGACACGCTGCAGCAGCAGCGCCTGGCGCACTTCACCGATCATGCTGGCGCCATCGTTGGAGGCCGAGCCGTCGACGCCCAGGCCTACGGGCACCCCGTGGTCGCGCATCTTGCGGATCGGTGCAATACCCGAGGCCAGGCGCATGTTTGAGCATGGGCAGTGAGCCACGCCGGTGCCGGTACGGGCGAACAGCTCGATGCCGTGCTGGTCGAGTTGCACGCAGTGCGCGTGCCACACATCGTGGCCGACCCAGCCCAGGTCCTCGGCGTATTCGGCAGGGGTCATGCCGAACTTTTCGCGGCTGTAAGCGATATCGTTGACGTTTTCAGCCAAATGGGTGTGTAGCGAAACCCCGTAGTTGCGTGCCAGCACCGCCGCTTCACGCATCAGGTCGCGGCTGACCGAGAACGGCGAGCAGGGCGCCACGACCACACGCAGCATCGAGCCATGGCTGGCGTCGTGGTAGTCCTCGATCAGGCGCTGAGACTCCTTGAGGATGTCGCTTTCCTTTTCCACCACCGAGTCTGGCGGCAGCCCGCCTTGGCTGCGGCCCACGCTCATGCTGCCGCGTGCAGCATGGAAACGCATGCCGATTTCCCCGGCGGCGTGGATGCTGTCGTCGAGCTTGCAGCCATTGGGGTAGATGTACAGGTGGTCGCTGGAGGTGGTGCAGCCGGAGAGAATCAGTTCGGCCATCGCGGTCTGGGTCGATACCGCGATCATCTCGGGCGTCAACCGTGCCCAGATCGGGTAAAGGTTGGTCAGCCAGTTGAACAGTTCACCGTCCTGGGCCGCCGGGACCACGCGGGTGAGGCTTTGATACATGTGATGGTGGGTGTTGACCAGCCCCGGGATGACCACCTTGCCGGTCATGTCCAGAATCTCGTCGGCGTGCTGGGGCAGCTCGTCGCTGGGGCCGACCTGCTTGATCAGGTTGTCTTCTATGAACAGGCCGCCGCGTCTGATCTCGCGGCGCTCGCCGTCCATCGTCACCAGCAGTTCGGCGTTCTTTATCAGCAAAGTCTTGGGCATAGGTATTCCTTCCCGCCAAGGGCGGGGTGCAATTCGTCAGTGCGGACACCTGGTTTTTTCTCGAGGGCAACCAGGCTCGGTGTGGAAAACACGGCGTGGGCAGCAGGGCCAGTCAGCGCAGCCGCGCACGCGCCGACACCGCTGAGTCACGAAGACTAGGCGCGAGACGGCGGATGGGTGCATAGGGCGACGGGTGAACGGCGAATGCGTCGATTCGCAGAGGGCGCTCGAAGGGATTGAGCAGATAGGGGTAATGCATGGCTTTAGCCTGTCGCAATACGCAGCGGCGATTACCACTGTCGTAGGCGCGGGTTGATGTAACCAGAAATGTTCATTTTTGTATACGAAAAATTCTGCATTGAATGTCGAGGTGGTGCCGCGGCGCTTTGCGCAGTACATGGCCTGGTTTATGTTGGGTGCCCAAGGCATGCACTTCGACAGGACGCCACCAATGCCATCGTCAACCCGATTGATCAGCACCCTGTGCCTTGCCCTGGCCAGCCAATGGGCTTGGGCCGACCAGCCGCTGCCCGCACCCCCGGAGCTTGGGTCAGGTTACCGCTCCGGCCTGCAACCGGTTCACGCCAACCGGCACATGGTGGCGGCTGCCAACCCGCTGGCCAGCGAAGCCGGGCGGGCGATACTGCGCGCCGGTGGCAGTGCCATCGATGCGGCAATTGCCATGCAGATGGTACTCACCTTGGTCGAGCCGCAATCGAGCGGCATTGGCGGTGGGGCGTTCATCCTGTACTGGGACGGCAAACGGGTACAGGCATTCGACGGCCGCGAGACCGCGCCGGCCGCAGTGACGCCAACGCTCTTTCTGCAACCGGACGGCACCCCGATGCCGTTCCGCGCAGCGCAGATCGGCGGGCGCTCGGTAGGCGTACCAGGGGTGCTGCGCGCCTTGAAAATGGCGCACGAGCAACATGGCAAGCTACCGTGGCATCAACTGTTCGCGCCGGCCATTGCCTTGGCGCGCAGTGGCTTCCCTGTATCCGAGCGCCTGCATGCGTTGCTGGCGGGTGACCCTTTCATTGCCGGTTCACCCACCATGGCCCGCTATTTCCTGGATGAGCACGGCCAGCCGCTGGCGGTGGGTGCGCTGCTGCGCAACCCCGAACTTGCCCACACCTTCGAACGCATCGCACAACAGGGCGTCGATGCGTTCTATACCGGTGAAATTGCCGAAGCGATCGTCACCCAGGTACAGGCGCATGCCAATGCCGGGCTCCTGTCACTGGAGGATCTGCGCCAGTACCAGGCCAAGGAGCGCACGCCGTTATGCGGCCCTTACAAGGCCTGGCAGATCTGCGGCATGCCGCCGCCATCGTCAGGTGCAGTGACCGTGCTGCAGACCTTGGGCATCCTCGAGGCGCTGCAGCACGCCATGCCACAACGCGACCTTGCGAAGCTGCCGCCCAGCGTCAGTGCTTCGCCGGCAGGCCTTGAGCCTGCGCCGCTGGCCGTTCACCTGATCGCCGAGGCCGAACGGCTGGCCTACGCCGACCGTGCCCAGTACCTGGCCGACAGCGACTATGTGCCGATACCGCTCAAGGCATTGACCGCCCCGGGGTACCTGGCCGGGCGGGCCGAGTTGATCGGCGACTTCAGCATGAAACATGCGCGGCCGGGCAAGCCGCAGGGCGCGGACCTGGCCTTGGCCCCGGACCGTTCGCCGTTGCGCATCTCCACCTCGCACCTTTCGGCGGTGGATGACAGCGGTCAGGCGCTGGCCATGACCACTTCGGTGGAGGCGGCGTTCGGTTCGCACCTGATGGTCAAGGGCTTTCTGCTGAACAATCAGTTGACCGACTTTTCCTTCATCCCACAGGAGAAGGGCAAGCCCGTTGCCAACCGGGTTGAACCGGGCAAGCGGCCGTTGTCGGCGATGGCCCCGACCCTGGTGTTTTCGCAGGCGTCCGGGGAACTGGTGGCCAGCCTCGGATCACCCGGTGGCTCGCAGATCATCGGCTACGTGAACAAGGCGCTGGTGGGTTTGCTGGACTGGCGGCTCGACCCGCAACAGGCCAGCAACCTGCCCAACTTCGGCAGCCGTAACGCCGGTACCGAAGTGGAAGCCGGGCTGATCAGCCCGGCGCTGGTCCGGCAATTGGCGGCCTGGGGCCATGAGGTGACGCCCATGACCATGACCAGCGGCATGCAGATCATCCAGCGTACCGGCGCAGGCTGGGCGGGGGGCGCCGACCCGCGGCGCGAAGGCGTGGCGCTTGGCGATTAGCCATGGTAGAAGACAACCTTGTCATTCAAAAGTTGAATACCAGGATGTCTATCAGCGTTAAATCGAATAGGGCTCTGTTCGACCTCGACCTGCTGCGTGCCATTGTCGTGGTGGCCGATTGTGGCAGCTTCACCACCGCTGCCGCACGCCTGCATTCGACGCAATCGACCATCAGCCAGAAAGTCCGGCGTCTCGAGGACATGGTCGGCCACCGCCTGCTGGTGCGCGGTAACCGTGACGTGTTGCCGACCGACGCCGGCCAGACCTTGCTCGGCTACGCCCGGCACATGCTGGCATTGAACGACCAGATGCTCGAAGCCTTGGCCGGTGCCATGGTCGGCGTCACCGTCCGTTTGGGCGTTCCCGAAGATTTCGTTGGCGGGCGCACCACCAACGCGCTGTCGGCATTCAGCCGGCTGCACCCGCAGGTCAAGCTGGAGGTCACCAGCGGCCTGTGCCGCGACCTCAGCCAGGCCTATGACAACGGCGAACTTGACCTGGTATTGCTCAAGCAGCGACGCAACAGCCGCGAAGGCGTGGCGTGCTGGCCCGAGCGCCTGCAGTGGATCGACAGTGCACGCATGCCGTCCTTCGAGCTCGACCCGATCCCGCTGGTGACCTTTCCGCCACGCGGGTTGTACCGCGATGACATGATCACCGCCATCGAAGGCATGGGCCGGCGCTGGCGCATCAGTTTCACCAGCTCCAGCCTCAGTGGCATCCAGGCCGCAGTGGCCGACGGCATGGGCATCAGCCTGTTGCCACCACGGGCGGCGACCCTTGAGCATCGGGTGCTTGGCAGGCAACACGGGTTGCCGGAGGTGGACAGCTACGAAATCGTCATCGTCCACCGGCCGACGGCGGATGTGATGGTCACGGCACTGGCCCAGGTGATGTCGCAGGTGCTGGAGGGGGGAGGGATCTGAAGCCTGTACGGCCCCGTCGCCAGCGTGCCGGCGATGGGGCCCGGAAGGTCAGTGCATTACGGCATGCCCAGCCACTGCGGCAGTGCCAGCGAAATGAACGGCACGTAAGTCACCAGCACCAGGAACAGCAGCAGGATCGACAGCCACGGCAGTGCGGCGCGAATCGTCTGCCCCAGCGTCAGGCCCGTCACCGCTGAAGTCACGAACAGGTTCAGCCCCACCGGCGGATGCACCAGGCCGATCTCCATGTTCACCACCATGACGATGCCCAGGTGAATCGGGTCGATCCCAAGCTTCATGGCGATCGGGAAGAAGATCGGCGCCAGGATCAGGATGATCGCCGACGGCTCCATGAAGCTGCCCGCCACCAGCAGTACCACGTTGACCATGATCAGGAAACCGATCGGCGTCAGGCCTTCGGACATCACCCACTGGGTGATCTGCTGAGGGATCTGCTCGGTGGTCAGCACATGGGCAAACAACATGGCGTTGGCGATGATGAACAGCAGCATGATGGTCAGCCGGCCCGACTCCAGCAACACCTTCGGGCAGTCGCGCAGGCGCATGTCCTTGTACACGAACAGCGCGATGAACGCCGAGTACACCGCTGCCACGGCGGCCGCCTCGGTGGGGGTGAACATGCCGCTGTAGATGCCGCCCAGGATGATCACCAGCAGCAACAGCCCCCAGAACGCGCGCCTGGCGGTGCTCAACCATTCGGCAAAACTGGCACGAGGTTGTGCGGGCAGTTTCTTGATCCGGGCGACGATGTAGATCGTCACCATCAGCGCCAGGCCCAGCAGGATGCCTGGCACCACACCGGCCATGAACAGCTTGCCTACCGAGGTCTCGGTCGCCGCCGAGTACACCACCATGACGATCGATGGCGGAATCAGGATGCCCAGGGTGCCGGCGTTGCAGATGATCCCCGCGCCGAACTCGCGGGGGTAACCGGAGCGCACCATGCCGGCAACGGCAATCGAGCCCACCGCCGCGACCGTGGCCGGCGACGAGCCCGACAGCGCGGCGAACAGCATGCATGCCAGCACTGCGGCAATGGCCAGGCCGCCGCGTATGTGCCCGACACAGGCGTTGGCGAAGTCGATCAGCCGCTGGGCCACGCCACCGGTGGTCATGAACGCGCCCGACAGCAGGAAGAACGGGATGGCCAGGAAGGTGTAGCTGTCGGAGGTCTCGAACAGCTTGATCGCCAGCGAGCTCAGTGAGTCCTGGCTGAACATCAGGATGGAAAGTGCGCCCGACAAGCCCAGCGAAATTGCGATCGGCACCCCCAGGAACATGAACACGAACAACAACAGGAACAGGCAGATTACCGTCATCAGTGATGCTCCTCACCCGGGTTGGCCAGCTTGCTCGCCTCTGCAGCCTCGTCGGCCAGGCCCAGGCCATACTGGCGATGGGTGAACAGGCGATAGAGGATCTCCAGGTAGCGGACAATGACCATGGCGAAACCGAAGGGCACGATCAGCGCAATATGGCCAACCTTGATGCCATAGCGGTCCAGGTCTTCGGCGCCGATGCCGGCCACCAGCACTGCGCTTACCCATTTGATGCTGGCCACCAGGAACAGCCCGGCATACGCCAGGCAACAGGCACAGGCGATCATCGCCAGCACCCGTTGCACTGGTTTGCGGGTGCGCCGCACCAGTACGTCGACCCCCAGGTGGCCGGCGGTGCGCACGCCATAGGCAATACCGAAAAAGATCAGCCAGCCGAACAGCGCCTTCGTCAGGGCGATGCTCCAGGTCATTTCCTGGGCGTAACCCATCAGGTGGTCGCCGATGCCCAGCAGCAGGTCACTGGCAAAAGCCCAGTGGTCACTGAGCGTGTAGAACACGGTATAGAGGTTGTTCAGTGCTACGTAGACGAAGGTCACCAAGGTCATGGCCGCCAGGAGAAGGGCGATCATGCCCTCCTCGAAGTGCTCCCAGACACGCCTGAGCGATTGCATAGGAATTCTCCAGACAGAGAGAGGGCTGGCCACCTGTGCAACAGGTGGCCGGGGCAGGGCGGGCGGCTGTCAGGAAGCCTTGTTGGCGGCCTCGGCTGCCTTGATCAAGTCAGCGCCGATCTGATCGGAAAACTTGTCCCACACCGGGCGCATGGCTTCACGCCATTGCTGGCGCTGCTCGGCAGTCAGGGCATCGATCTCGCTGGTCTTGGCATCGATGATTTTCTGCCTGGAGGTCTGGTTGAGGGCTTCGGCCTGTTTGTTCACCTCGACGGTGACCTGGTCCATGAGCGTTTGCAGCTCGCCACGTACGTCCTCAGGCAGGCCGTTCCAGAACTTGGCGTTGGTGATCACCATGTAGTCGATCAGGCCGTGGTTGGTCTCGGTGAAGAACGGCTGCACCTCGTTGACCTTCTGGCTTTCGTAGTTCGACCAGGTGTTTTCGGTGCCATTGACCGTGCCGGTCTGCAGGCCCTGATAAACCTCGGCAAAGCTCATCTTGCGCGGGTTGGCACGGATCGCCTTGAACTGCTCTTCGAGCACGCTGGAGGCTTGCACGCGGAATTTCAGGCCGCGGGCATCTTTGGGCAGGATCACTTTCTTGTTGGCCGACAGCTGCTTGAGGCCGTTGTGCCAGTAGGCCAGGCCGTGGATGCCTTTGTCGTCCATCGAGGTCAGCAGTGCCTTGCCCTGCGGGCCTTGCTGGAAGCGGTCGACGGCCGCCAGGTCGTCGAACAGGAACGGCAGGTCGAAGATCTGCACCTGTTTGTTGTAGTGCTCGAACTTGGCCAGTGAAGGCGCCAGCATCTGTACATCACCCAACAGTAGCGCTTCCATCTCCTTGCCGTCGCCGAACAGCGACGAGTTGGGGTAGACCTCGACCTTGACCTTGTCCTTGAGCTGCGGGTCCGCCGCCACCAGCTTCTGGAACATCAGTGCACCTTGGCCTTTGGGCGTGCTGTCGGCCACCACGTGGGCGAACTTGATGATGATCGGGTCGGCAGCCTGTGCAAGGCCGGCCATGGACACTGCGGCGGCGCAGAACAGCGCCTGGGTCAGCTTGAACATCGATGTCACCTCTGATTTATTTTTGTAGGAGGATGGATGTAACGATGGACCAATGGCTTGCGTGTGGTGAATTAGCATTTGTATAAGGCGGCATTCGGTTTAGCCGAACGCCGGCTCAGTTCAGCCGGGCGCCTGTGCCAACAACCGTTGCGCCCGCAACACCACCGGCGCATCCACCATCTGCCCGTCCAGCTGAAACGCACCGGCCCCGTTCGCTGCGGCGCTCGCCGCCAGCACCCGCCGGGCCCAGGCCAGCGCTTGGGCGTCGGGTGCGAGTGCCGCGTGAATCACCGGCACTTGCCTGGGGTGAATGCACAACGCCCCGCCATACCCCAGGTCGTAGGCATGCCGCATCGCCTGGTGCAACCCTTCGGCGTCGCCAATGGCAGGAAACACGCCATCGAGCGGCGGCAGCAGGTCGGCACCCCGCGAGTGTAGCTGCACGGCCATGCGCGCCTGGTCGAGAAACTGCCTGGCAGCGGCGCTGTCGGTGTTCAAGTGTAGATCCAGCGCCAAGTCGAGGCTGCCGAACGACAACCGCTCGACCCCCTCGGCATGGGCGATCTGCTCCAGCGCGAGCAGGCCCTTGGCGCTTTCGATAATGGGCCATACCGGTTTGCCGGTGTGCCGGGCAACGGCCACCTGTGCGGCGTTTTCCACCTTGGGCAGCAGCACGCCGGCGATGCCAGGCTGCTGCGCGCAGAAGGCTAGGTCTGCCGCATGCTCGGCGTGCTGCGGCGCATTCACCCGGACCCACACCGACGCCAATGGCGTGGCCTGCAGGAACGCCTCCAGGTGGTCCCGGGCCTGGCGCTTGAGGGGTTCCTCCACGGCATCCTCGAAATCGACGATGACGGCATCGGCCCCTGCCGCCAGCGCCTTGGCGAAACGCTCAGGCCGGCTGCCGGGTACGAACAGTGCAGAGCGCACACTGTTCATACCACACCACCTGCGGCCAGGCTGGCTTGCTCTGCCGGGCTGAAGCCCAGCTCGCCGAGGATGCCCTGGGTGTGTTGCCCCAGCGCCGGCACGGCGTCCATGCGCGGGGCAAAGGCCGCGTTGCGTCCTGGTGGCAGCAGCGAGGGCAGCTTGCCGGCCGGGCTGTCCACTTCACGCCAGCAGCCGCGGGCCTGCAACTGCGGGTGTTGCCACACCCCGTGCATGTCGTTGACCCGGGCGTTGGCGATTTGCGCATCTTCAAGGCGTGCCACTACCTCGTCCAGCGACAGGCTGGCGAAGCCCTCGATGATGATCTGCCGCAGCACCTTGCGGTTATCTGAGCGCTTGAAGTTGGCATTGAAGCGGTCATCACTGGCCAGCGCCGGGTCAAGCAGCACCTTTTCGCAGAACAAGGCCCATTCCCGTTCGTTCTGCAGGCCAAGCATGATCGTGCCGCCACCGCCGGTTGGGAACGGCCCATACGGGTAGATGGTGGAGTGCGAAGCGCCGGCGCGCGGGGGAGGCGGCGCGCCGTCGTAGGCGTAATACATTGGGTAGCCCATCCACTCCACCAGGCTTTCGAGCATCGACACGTCGATGCGGCTGCCGATGCCGGTCTTGTCACGCAGCAGCAACGCCGAGAGCACGCCGGTATAGGCGTACATACCGGCGGCGATATCGGCGATCGAGCAGCCGGCCTTGGCCATGTCGTTTTCGCCAGGGCCACCGGTTACCGAGAGAAAGCCGCCTTCGCTCTGGATCAGCAGGTCGTAGGCCTTTTTCTTTTCATAAGGGCCGCCTTCGCCATACCCGGAGATATCGCACACGATAAGCCGTGGGAAGCGCGCGTGCAGGGCGTCGAATGACAAGCCCATGCGCGCTGCCGCGCCCGGGGCGAGGTTTTGCACCAGCACATCTGCCTTGGCCAGCAGGGCCTCGAGAATACCGTCGGCGGCGTCCTGCTTGAGGTCCAGGGTGAGGCTTTCCTTGGAGCGGTTGGTCCATACGAAGTGCGAGGCCAGGCCATCGACACGCTGATCGTAGCCGCGGGCGAAGTCGCCGCTGCCAGGGCGCTCGACCTTGATCACGCGGGCGCCGAGGTCGGCCAGTTGGCGGGTGCAGAAGGGGGCCGCGATAGCGTGCTCCAGGCTGATCACGGTGATGCCGTCCAGCGGGCGGGGCGTTGTTTGGGTCATAGGGTCACCTGTTGGTGTTCAGTGCAGATCAGCCAGCGAGCGGGCGTCGCGCAGTTGCCAGACGCGCTCGATCAATGCCTGGCCCTGGGCCGGGCTGCGCGCGCCGGAATACGCCAGCAGGCGCTGAAACTTGGCCTCAAGCTCCGGGCGCGACAGGGTGTTGCCGGGGTCGCCTTTAGGTTCGTCGATGGCGGCGCTGAAGCTGCGGCCATCGGTGCAGGTAACGTCCACGCGGCCCAGCCAGCGCTTGGGGTAGGCGGCGTCCACTTCGGCGTCCAGTTGCATCTCGACGTGCTCGCGAAAGTGCGCGACCTGTGGGTCGGTGAGCGCCAGGTCACGGAAGTCGATGAGTTGCGCGCTGCCATGCACCGCAATCAGGCCGAGTACGGTACCCATTGAGAACTTGGCCTGGTGCACGGTGGCAGGTGTGGTGACGCGGCCAAGCACATCGATCGCACCCTGATGCACGCGGGTGACGACCCTGGCGATCTGTTCATGGCCAAGGCCTTCGCGCTGCATCAGCAGCAGCAAGGCATCGGCGGCGGGGTGGGTATGGCGACACGAAGCGTGGTACTTGAACGAGGTTTCCACCAGCGCCCAGCGCGTGCCCAGGCGGTCGCTCAGGCGCGCCGGGTCGGCATCGCTGGACATGCCGGCGGCCATGCCCTGTTCGCCTTCGAGTATATTGCGTGCACCGCTCAGGCCATCGGCGGTCAGGTAGGCGGCCAGCAAGCCGTCGGCGGCGGCCTTGGCGGTATGCAACTGCTTCGAATCGGCGGCGTCGCGCAGGAACTCCCAGAGCCCGGCGGCCTGGGTGCCGGCGCTGCCGAGCAGGTTGATGAACTGCGCCTGGTTGAAGCCCAGCAGTTTGCCCACCCCGACGGCTGCGGCCAGGGTGCCGACAGTGGCGGTGGTATGGAAGATGCGGTAATGCGAGCGACCGAGGAATTCACCGATGCGGATGCCGGCTTCATAGCCGGCGACTGCAGCCAGCAGCAGGTCCTGGCCAGACTTGCCAAGGTCCTGTGCCGCCGCCAGTACGGCAGAAAACACCACGGTCGCCGGGTGCAGCACCGAGCTGTTGTGCAGGTCGTCCTGCTCGACCAGGTGCGAGGCCGCGCCATTGACCAGGGCAGCGAAGTAGGGGGATGACGTGCGCCCGCTGGTCAATACTCGAGCATTGCCCTGCGCAGGCCCCATGCGTTCGGCATAGCGCTCGAACAGCGGGATCGGGTGCGCGCCTTGGCTGGCCAGGGCCGAGCCAAGCCAGTCCAGGAACAGGTCTTCAGTGCGGTCCAGCACGTGGCCGGGCAGGTGTGCGTAACGCAGGTCGGCGAGAAAGCCGGCCAGGGCGTGGGTATGTTGCATGCTCAGGCCCTCAGAAGCTGCGCGGCAGTTCGAGCAGGTGCTCGGCCACGTAGGACAGGATCAGGTTGGTGGAAATCGGCGCCACCTGGTACAGGCGGGTCTCGCGG
>NZ_MOMO01000184.1:0-2141 GCF_009933855.1 Pseudomonas sp. SG-MS2
CTACAACTTCATGGATGGCATCGACGGTATTGCCAGTATCGAGGCCATTTGCGTGTGCCTGGGCGGTTGCCTGCTCTACGCGATTACCGGCAACCCACAGGCGATCGCTTTGCCCTTGCTGCTGGCAGCGACGGTGGCGGGCTTCCTGGCCTGGAACTTCCCCCCGGCGCGCATATTCATGGGCGATGCCGGCAGTGGTTTCCTGGGTATCGTGCTGGGCCTGCTGGCATTGCAGGCAGCCTGGATAAACCCGCTATTATTCTGGGGGTGGTTAATACTTATGGGTGTGTTCGTGGTGGATGCCACGTTCACATTGGGGCGGCGCCTGTTGCGGGGCGAAAAAGTCTATGAAGCCCATCGCAGCCATGCCTACCAGTATGCGTCGCGGCAATACGGCAGCCATCTGCCCGTCAGCCTGGCGGTGGCGGCCATCAATATCGGCTGGTTGCTGCCCGTGGCTGCAGCCGTGCTGCTGTTCAAGCTTGATGGCGCGACGGGAACCTTGATTGCCTACGCGCCTCTTACACTGCTGGCGATCAAGTATCGCGCAGGCAAACGCGAATAACATGGCCAGAATGGACTGGGGCATATGTGGCTTAGGAGAACCGGATGAGTGACGCGAACAAAGACAGGGTGCGCCAGTACCTGGTGAACCTGTCCCGGCGTCAGAAGCGCCTGATACAGGTGTGCACCGACGTCGTGCTTATCTGGTTTGCACTGTGGCTGTCGTTCATCGTGCGCCTGGGCATCGATGAAATGTACAACCCCATCATCGAACACACTTGGCTGTTCCTGGCTGCGCCGGTCGTGGCCATTCCGCTGTTCATCCGCTTTGGCATGTACCGCGCGGTGATGCGCTACTTCGGCAATGATGCGCTGGTTGCCATCATCAAGGCGGTCACCTTGTCCTCCTTGATACTGGCTGTGGTGGTCTATTGGTACAGCAACCATCAGGTCATCGTGCCGCGTTCGATCATTTTCAATTACTGGTGGCTGAGCCTGGTCATCATGGGCGGCTTGCGCCTGATCATGCGCCAGTACTTCCTGGGCGACTGGTTCAGCGGTGCTCATCAAATCCCCTTTACCAACCGCGATGATGGCCAGGTCAAAGTTGCCATTTACGGCGCAGGCACGGCCGGCAACCAGTTGCTGGCGGCATTGCGCATGGGGCGTGTGATGCGCCCCGTGGCCTTCATCGACGATGACGGCGACCTGGCCAACCGGGTCATTTCCGGCCTGCAGGTGTACAAGCCCAAGCACCTTGAACAGATGATCAAAGAAACCGGCGCCCAGGAAATCCTCCTGGCGCTGCCAACCGCTTCACGTGCGCGGCGCAAAGAGATCCTCGCCTTCCTCGAACCGTACCCGTTGCATGTGCGCAGTGTGCCGGCGTTTGCCGACCTGGCCAGTGGCCGGGTAAAGGTCGATGACATCCAGGATGTCGACATTGCCGACTTGCTGGGCCGCGACCCGGTGCCGGCGCAGGATGAACTGCTTTGGCGCTGCAACAAGAAGCGTACCGTGCTGGTGACCGGCGCGGGCGGCTCGATCGGCTCCGAGCTGTGCCGGCAGATCATCGGGCTGGAGCCCAAGACCCTGCTGCTGTTCGATCACAGCGAATTCAACCTGTACAGCATCCTCACCGAGCTTGAGCAACGCATTACGCGCGAGTCGCTGGCGGTGCAGTTGTTGCCGATTCTGGGCTCGGTGCGTAACCAGCAGCACCTGGCCGATGTGATGAGCACCTGGCGGGTAGACACCGTGTATCACGCGGCGGCCTACAAGCACGTGCCAATGGTCGAGCACAACGTGGCCGAAGGCATTCTCAACAATGTGTTCGGCACGCTGTGCACGGCGCAGGCCGCGCTGCAGACGGGCGTGGCCAACTTTGTGCTGATCTCCACCGACAAGGCCGTGCGCCCGACCAACGTGATGGGTAGCTCCAAGCGGTTGTCCGAGTTGATCCTGCAGGCGCTGAGCCGCGAAGCGGCGCCGGTGATGTATGGCGACAGCAGCAAAATTTCCCGGGTGAACAAAACCCGCTTCACCATGGTGCGCTTCGGCAATGTGCTGGGTTCTTCCGGTTCTGTGATTCCGTTGTTCCATCAGCAGATCAAAGCCGGTGGCCCGCTGACGGTGAC
>NZ_MOMO01000185.1:0-24635 GCF_009933855.1 Pseudomonas sp. SG-MS2
CGGGCTGTTCCACAAGATGGGTTGGCGCGGCACCACCTCCACGGCACTGAACTTTGGCGACAACGACCAGTGCGTCGGCTACCTGGTCGGCCAGCCACACCAGGGCCTTGCCTGCATGTTCCAGATGATGAACGAGGCACGCATCGGTGTTGGCATGGGCGCAGTGATGCTGGGCTACGCTGGCTACCTGTATTCGCTGGAGTATGCCCGCCAGCGGCCGCAAGGCCGGCTGCCGGACAGCAAGGACCCTCTCAGCCCGGCGGTGCCGATCATCGAGCACACCGATGTGAAACGCATGCTGCTGGCACAGAAGGCGTACGTGGAAGGCGCCTTCGACCTGGGCCTGTACGCAGCGCGCCTGTTCGACGACACCCAGACCGCAGAGGACGAAAGTGCACGCCAGCAGGCACAAGCGTTGCTCGACCTGCTGACGCCAATTGTCAAATCCTGGCCTTCGACCTTCTGCCTGAAGGCCAACGAACTGGCCATCCAGATCCTGGGCGGCCACGGTTACACCCGCGAATACCCGGTAGAACAATACTACCGCGACAACCGTTTGAACCCGATCCACGAGGGCACCGAAGGCATCCAGTCACTCGACCTGCTGGGCCGTAAGCTGGCACAGCACAACGGAGCCGGCCTCAAACAACTGATTCGCCTGATCGCAAGTACCGGTGAGCGCGCCAGCCACCACCCCAATCTTGATGCCTTGCGCCAACCGCTCGAGCAACTGGTCACTCGCCTGCAAGCCGTGACCCTCGGCCTGCTGGGTGATCTCGCCCAAGGCCAGACTGCCGGCGCCCTTGCCAACTCGGCCCTGTACCTCAAGGCCTTTGGCCATTGCGTGATCGGCTGGCGCTGGCTGGAACAAGCGATACATGCCGAGCTGGGCCTGCTCAAGGGCAATGCCGCAGACCGCGACTTCTACCTGGGCAAACTGCAGGCAGCCCGTTATTTCCTGACCTGGGAGGTACCAGGCTGCCATAATGAGCTGGCATTGCTCGAGGCACGCGACGATACCTGCCTGGCCATGCAAGATGGGTGGTTCTAGGGGGAGCCACCGTGCACACGGAGGTTTTCCATGTTCGATTCCAGCGCCCTGCTGCGCCAGCGCTTTGCCACGCTGCGCAGCACGGCCGAGTTGTTTTCCCTGCGCCATGTGAAACAGTCCCACCAGGCGCTTTCGGTACGCCGTAACGTGGCCGAGCCGCCATTTTTCAGCCAGGACGAGGGCGCCATGCTCACGGTGCGGGTCAACGGCGTAGAGGCCTACGCGGCCACCGCCGATCTGTCCCAGCAAGGGCTACAACGAGCATTGGAACATGCCGAAGCCATGGCCCGGCAGATCGCCAGGCACAGCCTGCTTGACCTGCGCGACCAGCCGGTGCCCAGCTCGCGCCACGACCATGTTTCGCCAAATTTCGACCGCCCACTGCCCAGCCTCGCCGACTGCCTGGGCCTGCTCGCCGCCGAATCAGCCAGCATACCCAAGGACAGCCGCCTGGTGGACTGGCAGGCCAGCCTGAGCCAAAGCCTGGTCGAGCAGACCTACCTGAACTCCGCCGGTGCCGAACTGCGCCATGCTCAGCGGTTCCTGTTCCCGGGGCTGAGTGTCACCGCCAGCGACGGCCAGGACAGCCAGACCCGTAGCCTGGGCCGGGACAACTTCGGCCAGCAGGGTGGCTTCGAAATCATCGAACGCTGCGGCCTGGTCGGTGCTGCTCAGCATGTGGCCGACGAGGCGCTGCAGCTGCTGCTGGCGGCCAACACACCCAGCGGCCAGCGTGACCTGCTGCTGATGCCAGACCAGATGATGCTGCAGATCCATGAGTCGATCGGCCACCCACTGGAAATGGACCGCATCCTCGGCGACGAGCGCAACTACGCTGGCACCAGCTTCGTCAAAGCCAGTGATTTCGGCCACCTGCAATACGGCTCGCCACTGCTCAACGTGACCTTCGACCCGACCATCGGGGAGGAACTCGCCAGCTACAGCCATGACGACGACGGCAGCCAGGCCAGCAAGCAGTTCCTGATCCGGGACGGTCTGTTGCTGCGCCCGCTGGGCGGCGCGCTGTCGCAGTTCCGTTCCGGGCTCGATGGAGTGGCCAACAGCCGCGCCTGCGGCTGGAACCGCGCGCCGATCGACCGTATGGCCAACCTCAATGTCGAGCCGGGTGATCGAACCCTTGAACAACTGATTCAGGGAATCGAGCACGGCATCCTGATGCGCACCAACCGTTCCTGGTCCATCGACGATGCGCGCAACAAGTTCCAGTTTGGCTGTGAATGGGGCCAGTTGATTGAAAACGGCGAGCTCAAAGGCATCGTCAAAAACCCCAACTACCGCGGCATCTCCGCGCAGTTCTGGCGCAACCTCGCGGCGGTTGGTGACCGTAGCACCTTCCAGGTACTGGGCACGCCCAACTGCGGCAAGGGCGAACCCAACCAGGTGGTGCGGGTGGGCCATGCCGCTCCGGCCTGCATGTTCCGCCAGATCGACGTATTCGGGGGGGACGCCTGATGAGCGCAACACCACAGCATGCTTTCGAACAACTGGTCAGTGCCTTGCGTAAAGTGAAACATGCAGAAGAACAGTTCACCCTGGGCTACAGCGCTGAACAATCGCAATTCGTGCGTTTCAACCATGCCAAGGTGCGCCAGGCCGGCGAGGTCAGCCAGGCCAGTGCGCACCTGCGGCTGATCCGCGACGGGCGCCAGGCTGAACAGCAAGTGACCCTGAGCGGCGATGCGCAAGTGGACCGTCAGCGCCTGGGCGAAGCCCTTGAACAGCTGCGTCAGACGCTGCCCCTTCTGCCTGCGGACCCCTACCTGCGCCTGGACCAGAGCGCTTGGCACAGCCACAGCCTGCAGGATCAGGCGCTGCCTGAGTTGAGCGAAGTACTGGCGCTGCTCGACGGCGAAGCAGGCGACCTGGACCTGGTTGGGATCTATGCCGCCGGCCCGATCTGCAGGGGCTTTGCCAGCTCTTACGGAGCCTTCGGCTGGCACCAGGCCAACAGTTTCAACTTCGACTGGAGCCTGTTCCACAGTAACGGCCAAGCCGTGAAGGCGAATTATGCCGGCCAGGTGTGGAATGCCGACGAATTCACCGCCCGCCTGCGCCAGGCCCGCGAACAGCTGGGCTTCCTCGGCCGCCCGGCAATTACCCTGAAGCCTGGTAGCTACCGCGCCTATCTGGCGCCTGCCGCGATGGACGAAATCGCCGGCATGCTGTGCTGGGGCGGTTTCTCTGCGCAGTCTCTGGCCACTGGCAACAGTGCGTTGCAGCGCCTGTACAGCGGCGATGCCCGGCTGAGCCCGCTGGTGTGTTTCCACGAGCAGGTCAGCGGGTCGTTGAGCCCGGCGTTTTCCGATGAGGGTTCGCCGCGCCAGGACGTACCACTGATAAGGGAAGGGCAAGCGCTGGGCAGCCTGGTCAGTGCCCGCAGTGCCGCCGAGTTCGAGCTGCTTGCCAATGGCGCGGACAGCTACGAATCGCCCTGCGCACTCAGCCTTGCAGCGGGGAATCTTGCCAACGCAGACATCCTGGCGCGGTTGGGTACTGGCTTGTACATCAGCAACCTGTGGTACCTGAACTACTCGGACCTGCCGGCTGCGCGCATGACCGGGCTCACCCGCTTCGCCACCTTCTGGGTGGAAAACGGCCAGATTCAGGGGCCGGTAAGCACCATGCGTTTCGATGACAGCCTGTACAGTCTGCTGGGCAGCCAGCTGGAAGACCTGACCTGTGAGCGAGAGATGATCCTGTCGACCAGCACCTATGGACAGCGCAGTACCGGTTCGAGTCATTTGCCGGGGGCGCTGGTCAAAGGGCTGACCCTGACATTGTGATCGGCTATCCCGGCCTCCTCTCCGGCTTGCCTGCGATGAGGCCAGGACAGGCAACACTGAACATTGAGGTTCATATGCCCGAACGCACTCCGCTGGACCCTGTCACCGCCCGCTGGATCCCCTGGGTAGTGGCGATCGCCTTCTTCATGCAATCCCTGGACGGCACCATCCTCAACACCGCACTGCCGGCCATGGCCCGCTCGCTCGAAGAGAACCCGCTGCGCATGCAGGGTGTGATCATCGCCTACATGCTCACCGTGGCCCTGCTGATCCCCGCCTCGGGCTGGATCGCCGACCGTTTCGGCACCAAGCGTATCTTCTTCAGCGCCATCGTGCTGTTCAGCTTCGGTTCACTGCTGTGTGCCATGGCCAACAGCCTGGGCTTTCTGATTTTCGCCCGTGTGGTGCAGGGCCTGGGCGGCGCACTGATGCTGCCGGTCGGGCGGCTGGTGGTGCTGCGCGCCTATCCACGTAGCGAACTGGTGCGGATCATGAGCTTCATCACCATCCCCGGCCTGCTGGGCCCACTGCTAGGCCCGACGTTGGGCGGCTGGTTGGTTGAGATCCTCACCTGGCACTGGATCTTCCTGCTCAACCTGCCCGTGGGCGCGCTGGGCTGTTACGCCGTGTGGAAGTTCATCCCCGACCTGCGCGGTGCCGAACGCACCACCTTCGATGGCCCAGGCTTCATCCTGTTTGGCGCGGCGATGGTGCTGATCACCATCGCCATGGAAGGCCTGGGCGAGCTGCACCTGCCGCACCTGCGGGTGATGCTCCTGTTGTTCGCCGGCATGGCCTGCCTGGCGGCCTACTGGCTGCGCGCCGGGCGCGATCCCGAGCCACTGTTCTCGCCCAGCCTGTTCCGGGTGCGCACCTTCGCCATCGGCATTCTGGGCAACCTGTTCGCACGCCTGGGCAGCGGCGCCCTGCCCTTCCTGGTGCCGTTGCTGCTGCAGGTGGCACTGGGCTATTCGCCGGCGCAGGCCGGCATGAGCATGATCCCGCTGGCGGCGGCGGCAATGGTCGCCAAGTCCGTAGCCCGGCCGCTGATCGAACGCCTCGGTTACCGCATCGTCCTCACCGGCAACACCGTGCTGCTCGGCCTGCTGCTGGCCAGCCTGGGGCTGGTCGACGGGCAGACCCCGTATGCCGTACTGCTGGTGCAACTGGCCCTGCTGGGCGCCGTAAACTCCATGCAGTTCACCGCCATGAACACGGTAACCCTGATTGACCTCGACGATGCCAGCGCCAGCAGCGGCAACAGCCTACTGTCGGTGGTCGCGCAGCTGTCGTTGAGCCTGGGCGTGGCCTGCGCAGGCGCACTGCTGGGCGGTTTCACTGCAGCCGGCAATGCCGATGGTGTGGAAACCACCCTGGGCGCCTTCCAGCTGACCTTCGTGACCATCGGTATCATGGCCATGCTGGCGGCGGCGATCTTCCTGCAGCTGTCGCCGACGGACGGAAGGCGTGCCCGTCGTCCGGAACCGCACATGGAGTCTTAGGGCGAATGGCCACGAGGCTGGTAGACTATGCGGCATTTTTCGCTTCGCAACGCAGGCCCGCCTCGTGACCACCGAATCCACCGCTTTTGCCACCTTGCCGCTGTCCGCCGCCATGCTGGCCAACCTGGACGCCCTCGGCTATGCCTCGATGACGCCGATCCAGGCCCAGAGCCTGCCCGTCATCCTCAGGGGCCAGGACCTGATTGCCCAGGCCAAGACCGGCAGCGGCAAGACCGCCGCCTTCGGCATCGGCCTGCTCAACCCGATCAACCCGCGCTACTTCGGTTGCCAGGCACTGGTACTGTGCCCCACCCGCGAGCTTGCCGACCAGGTTGCCAAAGAGCTGCGCCGCCTGGCCCGCGCTGAAGACAACATCAAGATCCTCACCCTGTGCGGTGGCGTCTCGCTGGGCCCGCAGATCGCTTCGCTGGAGCATGGCGCGCACATCATCGTCGGCACCCCAGGGCGCATCCAGCAGCACCTAGACAAAGGCACCCTGGTGCTAGACGGGCTCAATACCCTGGTGCTGGACGAAGCCGACCGTATGCTCGACATGGGCTTTTTCGACGCTATCGCCAGCATCATCGGCAAGACCCCGTCGCGCCGCCAGACCCTGCTGTTCTCGGCCACTTACCCCACCGGTATCGAGCAATTGGCCGCCGACTTCATGCGCAAGCCGCAGCAGGTCAAGGTCGAGAGCCTGCACACCGACAACCAGATCGAACAGCGCTTCATCGAAATCGACCCGCAACAGCGCCTGGAGGCTGTCACCCGCGTGCTCGGCCACTACCGCCCGCAGTCCTGCGTGGCGTTCTGCTTCACCAAGCAGCAGTGCGAGGACGTGGTCGCCCACCTCACCGCCAAGGGCATCGTGGCCCAGGCCCTGCACGGCGACCTCGAGCAGCGCGACCGCGACCAGGTGCTGACCATGTTCGCCAACCGCAGCAGTTCGGTGCTGGTGGCCACTGATGTAGCCGCCCGCGGTCTGGATATCGATGGCCTGGACATGGTCATCAACGTGGAGCTGGCGCGCGATGCCGAGATCCACGTGCACCGCGTCGGCCGTACCGGTCGCGCGGGCGAGAAAGGCCTTGCCGTGAGCCTGGTCGCTCCGGCCGAAGGCCATCGGGCCCAGGCCATCGAGGCGCTGCAGAAGAGCCCGCTGCGCTGGGACCAGCTGGACAGCCTGAAGAACAAAGGTGGCGAACCGCTGCTGCCGGTCATGACCACGCTGTGCATCGCCGCTGGCCGCAAGGACAAGCTGCGCCCGGGTGACATCCTCGGTGCGCTGACCGGTGATGCCGGCATCCCGGGCAAGCAGGTGGGCAAGATCGCCATCTTCGACTTCCAGGCCTTCGTGGCGGTGGAGCGGGCGCTGGCCAAGCAGGCGATGCAGCGCCTGAACAGCGGCAAGATCAAGGGCCGCGCCCTGAAAGTTCGCATTCTCTGAAATCTTTTGGGGTCGCTTTGCGGCCCTTCGCGACACAAGGCCGCTCCAATGGATTGCGTACGCCTGTAGGAGCGGCCTTGTGTCGCGAAAGGGCTGCGCAGCAGCCCCAGCACTCTTTATGAGGTACCCCGTGCACACCACCGACGTGATCATCCTCGGCGCCGGCGCCGCCGGCCTGATGTGCGCCCAGCTCAGCGCCCGCCGTGGCCGCCGGGTGCTGCTGCTCGACCACGCCAACAAGCCAGGCAAGAAGATCCTCATGTCTGGTGGCGGGCGCTGCAACTTCACCAACCTGTACACCGAGCCGGCCAACTTCCTCTCCCAGAACGCACACTTCTGCAAGTCGGCCCTTGCCCGCTACACACAGTGGGACTTCATCGAGCTGGTGGCCAAGCATGGCGTGCCCTACCACGAAAAGAAGCTCGGCCAGCTGTTCTGTGACAACAAGGCCAGCGACATCCTCGACATGCTGTTGGCCGAATGCGACGAAGCCGGTGCCGAACTGCGCATGCAAACCAGCATCGAGCATATCGAGAAGACCGAAAGCGGCTATCTGCTGCAAACCAGCGCCGGCCAGTTTGCCTGCCAATCGCTGGTGATCGCCACCGGAGGCCTGTCGATTCCAACGCTGGGCGCGACCGGCTTCGGCTATCAGGTAGCGCGCCAGTTCGGCCATACCTTGCTGCCGACCCGCGCAGGCCTGGTGCCGTTCACCATTACCGAGCCCCAGCTCAAGGCACTGTGCACCGAGCTGTCGGGCACCTCGCTCGATTGCACAGCCAGCTGCAACGGCACCAGCTTCCGCGAAAACCTGCTGTTCACCCACCGCGGCCTCAGCGGCCCGGCGATCCTGCAGATTTCGTCGTTCTGGGAAGCCGGCGATACGGTCGAAATCAACCTGCTACCCGACCGTGATGCCCTGACCTGGCTGCAACAGCAGCAGACCGAGCGCGCCAACGCGGAACTCAAGACCGTATTGGGCGAGGTGTTCACCCGCAAACTGGCCAACCTGCTGGCCGAGCAGTGGTTCGAGTCAAAGCCGATGAAGCAGTACACCCCGGCGGAGCTGGCGCAGATCGCCGACAAGCTGGCGGCCTGGCAGCTGGTACCAGCAGGTACCGAAGGCTATCGCACCGCCGAAGTCACCTTGGGTGGCGTCGATACCCGTGAGGTGTCGTCGAAAACCATGGAATCGCTGAAGAGCCCCAACCTCTATTTCATCGGTGAAGTGCTGGATGTCACCGGCCACCTGGGCGGTTTCAATTTCCAATGGGCCTGGGCATCGGCCAACGCTGCAGCACAGTTCGTGTAGAGTAGAATCCATTCAGCAGCACGGAACGCTTCTTGCTGGTCCGTGCCGCAATGCATTCAATCGATCACTGCCAGCAGGCCATCATGTCATCGAGCTCGTTCCGTCAGTCATTGCGTCGCCTGTGGGGTCAAGACAAGTTCAGCTACGCCATCCGCGTGACCATCGCGCTCACCGGCAGCATGGCCTGGTGCTGGTACCAGAACGAGATGAGCCTGCTCATCCCGCTGTTCCTCGGCATCATCGCCAGCGCCCTGGCCGAGACCGACGATAGCTGGCAAGGCCGCCTCAGCGCGCTGCTCGTCACCCTGCTGTGTTTCGCCATTGCCGCGCTTTCGGTGGAACTGCTGTTCCCCTACCCCTGGATCTTCGCCGTCTCCATGGCCTTGGCCGCCTTCTCCCTGACCATGCTTGGCGCATTGGGTGAACGCTACGGCGCGATCGCATCGGCAACGCTGATTCTGTCGGTGTACACCATGATCGGCGTGGACCAGCGCGGCGGCGAAGTCAGCGACTTCTGGCATGAACCGTTGCTGCTGGTGGCCGGTGCCGCTTGGTATGGTCTGCTCTCGGTGCTGTGGCAGGCGCTGTTCTCCAACCAACCGGTACAGCAGAGCCTGGCCAAACTGTTCTTCGAACTGGGCACTTACCTCAAGCTCAAGGCCAGCCTGTTCGAGCCGATTCGCACACTCGATGTCGAAGCCCAGCGCCTGGCATTGGCCCAGCAAAACGGCAAGGTGGTGGCCGCGCTGAATGCCGCCAAGGAAATCATTCTGCACCGGGTGGGCAATAGCCAGCCCAACTCCAAGGTCAGCCGCTACCTGAAGCTGTACTTCCTGGCCCAGGACATCCACGAAAGGGTGAGCGCCTCGCACTACCCTTACAACGCCCTCACCGAGGCGTTCTTCCACAGCGACGTGATGTTCCGCTGCCAGCGCCTGCTGCGCAAACAAGGGGCATCCTGCCAGGAACTGGCACGCTCGATCCGCCTGCGCCAGCCGTTCGTTCTGGCCACCGGCTTCGCCGAGGCCCTCGAGGACCTCAATGCCTCGCTTGAGCACCTGCGTAACCAGAACAACCCGGCCTGGCGTGGCCTGTTGCGCTCGCTACGCGCCCTGGCTGCAAACCTGGCCACGCTGGACCGCCTGCTTGGCGCCGCCAGCAACCCCGACAGCCTGGCCGACGCCAGCGACAGCAGCCTGCTCGACCGTTCGCCACGCAACCTCAAGGATGTGTGGAAGCGGTTGCGCACCCAGCTCACACCTACCTCGCTGCTGTTCCGCCATGCCCTGCGCCTGTCGCTGGCGCTGTCGGTGGGCTACGGCATGGTGCACTTGATTCACCCGACCCAAGGCTACTGGATCATCCTCACCACCCTGTTCGTCTGCCAGCCCAACTATGGCGCCACCCGGCGCAAACTGGTGCAGAGGATCTTCGGCACAGCCATCGGCCTGACCGTGGGCTGGGCCCTGTTCGACCTGTTCCCGAATCCGCTCATCCAGTCGGCGTTCGCAGTGGTGGCCGGGGTGGTGTTCTTCGTCAACCGGACCACCCGCTACACCTTGGCCACGGCGGCGATCACGCTGATGATCCTGTTCTGCTTCAACCAGATCGGCGATGGCTACGGCCTGTTCCTGCCACGGCTGTTCGATACCTTGGTCGGTAGCCTGATCGCCATTCTCGCCGTGTTCCTGTTCCTCCCCGACTGGCAGGGCCGTCGCCTTAACAAGGCACTGGCCAACACCCTGGCCTGCGCCAGTGTGTACCTGCGTCAGATCATGCAGCAGTATGCCCACGGCAAGCGCGATGACCTGGCCTACCGCCTGGCCCGGCGCAACGCACACAACGCTGACGCGGCGCTGTCCACCACGCTGGCCAACATGCTCATGGAGCCGGGGCACTTCCGTAAGGAGGCCGACGTGGGCTTCCGCTTCCTGGTGCTGTCGCATACCTTGCTCAGCTACCTCTCAGGGCTGGGGGCACACCGTGATACGGCGCTGCCGGCAGAGGTCCATGAACAGTTGATCGAGGGGGCGGGGCAGGCATTGGCCGCCAGCCTCGACGAAATCGCCAACGGCCTGGCGGCGCGGTTACCCGTGGCGATTCACAGCGATGCCGAGGAAGCCTTGGCCAATACGCTGGAGCAGATGCCTGAGGAACTGGATGAACATCAACGATTGGTGCAAACCCAGTTGGCGCTGATCTGCCGGCAGTTGGGGCCGTTGCGGACCTTGGCCGCGCACCTGATCAAAGAGGGCTCACCGGCCTGATTGTTCGTTGCCTGCGCTGCACATCAAAAGCCATGCTGGCGCAGAAGCCGTGCATAGCTGCCGTCTGCCTTCATCGCTGCAATGCTGCGCTCGAACCGCTCGACGATCTGCCGATGCTCAGGGTGCTTGAGGCTCACCAGAATATGCAGGGTGTTCTCGCCCAGCGCGGGTTCGACCAGCACTACCCCATCACGCACCTGCTCGGGTTCGCGCTGCAGGTTGTAGCGCGCCACGAACTCATCTTCCACTGCCAGATCCACCCGCCCTGCCGCCAGCATGCGCACGGCGGAGGAAAAGTTGCGTACCGGCACCTTGTGCAAGCGGGTGTCGCTATCGAATTCGGGTGAGTAGGCATAATCACGCACCACGGCAATGCTGTAGGGATACAGATCAGCCTGGCGCCTGTAACGGAAGCTGTCGCCCTTGCGCTTGAGCAAACGGATGCGATTGGTCAGGTAGGCCTTGGAAAACTGGCCGATGCGGGTACGCGTATCGTTGTACCAGGCATTGATCAGTACGTCGTAACGGCCTTCGCTAACCCCGAGCAGCGCCCGCGCCCACGGTACTTCCTCGTACTCGCTGGGGTAACCTGCACGCGCCAGCGCCGTGGTGACGATGCTGGTGGCAAGGCCACCACCGGGCATGCCGGCATCGGTGAACGGCGGCCAGGTATCGGCCACCAGCCGTAGTTTGCCCTGGCCCAAGGCTGGCCCAACCAGCATCACACCCAACAATCCCAGAACGCAAAGCAGTGGCCGCATGCTCAAGTCCTTTTGCAGTGGTAGGCACAGGCTGTTGATGGCGGTCTTCGATAACGCAGGTCATGAGACTACACAAAGCCGCCGCACAGGGCAGCGGCCAATAGTGTCAATTAGCCTCTATTTTGGCCGAAGCAGGCAGCCCCCCGCATTTACGGGTAGCCGAGCACTTCCCTGATCTGGCGCAGGTGGCGGATGATCCACTGCTTGTCGATCGCACCCCAGTCATGGATGCGATAATGCCCGGCATGGTTGCGCGCCCCTTCCTGCTGCTCGAACTCGCAGACAATGTCCAGGTCAGCCAACGCAGCGATGGTGTCCTGCGCGGTGCGGCGCGGCATCCCGGTGGCTTCCATCAAGGCTGGCACGCTGGTAGCGGTCTGGCTGTCGATCAGCCAGGCCACGTACAGGCGGCGATAGAAACTGCTCTTGGTCTTGCTCACATCCATGCTGCGTGATCCTTACAGGTTACCCGGCAGCTCCCGATAGGTCAGGTAGACGCGCAGGTCGAATTCCAGTTGGTGGTAGTCCGGCTCCATGTGCTGACAAAGCTGGTAGAAGGCCTTGCTGTGGTCACGCTCGCGCAGGTGCGCCAGTTCATGTACCACGATCATGCGCAGGAACTGCGGCGCCGCCTCCTTGAACAGCGAGGCGATGCGAATTTCCTTCTTCGCCTTGAGCTTGCCACCCTGCACCCGCGACACCGCAGTATTGAGCCCCAGCGCACGGTGGGTGAGGTCCAGGCGGTTGTCGAACAGTACCTTGTCCAGGCTTGGCGCACTGCGCAGGTATTGCTGGCGCAGATCCTGGGCGTAGCCGTACAGCGCCTTGTCGCTCTGCACTTCATGGCGATCGGGATAGCGGCGTTGCAGGTAGTCGCCCAGGCGGTCGCTGTCGATCATCTGCTGCACCTGCTCTTGCAGGTGCGGCGGGTAAGCTTGCAAATAGCGTAATACGGTCATGGCATGACATTCGGCGTAACGAATGCCGATTCTAGCCAATCAGGACTGCGGCCAGGGAAAAATTGCCGGAAAGCCGCTGGCATCGGCGGCGGTCATCGGCCGGGCGACAAGGAAGCCCTGCACGTAGGCGCAACCGTTTGCCTTGAGCCAAGCAGCCTGGGCCGCAGTTTCCACGCCTTCGGCGATGACCGTGACGTTGTACTCGGCGCACAGGCCGATGACGCTGCGCACCAAGGCGGCGTCCGGCGCCGAATCGGGCAGGCGCGCCACCAGGTGGCGGTCCAGCTTCAAGGTGTCGACAGGCAGGTCGCGCAGCATGCGCAGCGAGCAGTCACCAGCACCAAAGTCGTCCAGCGCCACGCGCACTCCCAGCTCGCGCAGGCGGTGGATCTGCTTGATCGCCGCGTCGATGTTGTACATCAGTGAGGTCTCGGCAACTTCCAATTCCAGTTGCGCCGGGTTGAGCCGGTAATCCTGTATCACCCGCTGCAGCTCATCGACAAGCCCAGGCATGGCGAACTGAGCGCGGCTCAGGCTGATACCCAGCACCAGATCCGGGGCAAAACGCTCACACCAGGCCTGACGCTGCGCCGCCCCCTGGCGGTAGATCCAGCTGGCCAGGCGCGTTATCAGTCGCGCCTCCTCAAGCAAAGGGATGAACAGCCCCGGCGGTACATCGCCGACGCTGGGGTGCTGCCAGCGCAGCAGGGCTTCGAAACCGCGCAGGTGACCATCGGCGAAAGCGACCTGGGGCTGGTACACCATGTTGAAGCCTTGCGACTCGACGGCGTGCCGCACGCTGTCCTCAAGCATCAGCCGTGACCGCGCCCGGCCATTGAGCTCTTGGTCATAGAAGCGGTACTGCCCGCGCCCAGCCTGCTTGGCCGCATACATCGCCGCATCGGCGGCACGCAACAGGCCTTCGACAGTGGCACCGCAGTCCGGGAAAGTGGCAATGCCGATGCTGACACCCAGGCAGACATCCAGGCCGGCCACCTGGCGCTGGACGGACATACGCTCGAGCAGTTGCTCGGCAAAGCGGCCGGCTTGTTCCGGATACGGCAGGCCATCGAACAGCGCCGTGAACTCGTCGCCGCCCATGCGTGCCAGCAGCGCCTCACTACCAAGGCAGTCTTTGAGCTGCTCGGCAACCCAACCCAGTACCCGGTCCCCGGCCTCGTGGCCGAGCGAGTCATTGATCCGCTTGAAACCATCCAAATCCATGTACATCAAGGCCTGGGCCTTGTCTGAGCGTTCGTTGCGCAGCAGCACGCTTTCAGCGGCCTGATAGAACCCACGGCGGTTGAGCAGGCCGGTAAGCGGGTCGGTGACCGCCTGGTATTCGAGCTGCTGGTGCAAATTGCGCACCGCCGACATGTCCAGCACCGTCACCACCATCGCCTGCTGATCGGCCGGCAGCGGTGCGCAGGACAATGCCACCGGGACCAGATGACCGCCTGCCGTGCGCAGGTGGGCGTCGTGTACACGGAAGATCTGCCGTGACTGGTAGGCCTGATGGAAATCCGATTCGCTCCAGAGGGTGGCATTGGGCAGTTGCAGCAACTCAAGTAACTGCACGCCCTGCAATTGCTCGACCGGGGCATCGAGCAAGCGCGAGATCGCCGGGTTGGCAAAGCTGATGTTGCCGTGGGCGTCGACCACCAGAATGCCTTCGGCGGCATTCTCTAGGATGGACGCATTGAACGCCCTGGCCGCCTCCAGTTCGCGCGTCAAGCGTTGCAGCATGCGCCGGTTGCGCTGCTGGTCCAGTTGCGCCTGCACCTTGGGCTTGAGGATCTGCGGGTCGAACGGCTTGAACAGGTAATCCACCGCACCACTGGCATAGCCCTTGAGCACGGCGGCATCGGACTGCTCGTTGGCGGTGAGGAAGATGATCGGGGTCAGCCGGGTACGGTGGCTGCCACGCATCAGCCGGGCAACCTCGAAACCGTCCATTTCGGGCATCTGCACGTCGAGCAAGACAAGGTCGACTTCGTGCTCCAGCAAGGCGCTCAAGGCTTCCGTCCCTGAACCTGCTGTCAGCACCTGCCAGTCTGTGCGGGCCAGTAAGGCTCGCATGCTTATGAGGTTCTCAGGGTAATCGTCCACCACCAGGAGAACCGAGTTGCCATCCGGTGGTTGAGGGTAAGCGCCATCCATGCTGCTTTCTCTTTTATGACCGACTTCGACTTGCATCTGGATCCGGTTTAACACTCTAGACTCGAGTGTGTAACACGCAATGCAATCAGAACGCTATCAGTGACTAAAGGTAAGGGTAGTCGACTAACGGTCGTTTGCCGGGCATTCAGCCATAAAAAAACCCACATTTCTGTGGGTCTTTTTAAGGCGGCCTGTGATCAGTTGACCTTGGCGGCCAGCTCACCTTTCAGGTAACGCTGGAACATGCCTTCCAGGGAGATCGGCTTGATCTTCGAGGCATTACCGGCGGTGCCGAAGGCTTCGTAACGTGCGATGCACACATCGCGCATGGCTTTCACGGTTTCACCGAAGAACTTGCGCGGGTCGAACTCGCTCGGGTTCTGCGCCATCAGGCGGCGCATGGCACCGGTGGAGGCCAGACGCAGGTCGGTATCGATGTTGACCTTGCGCACGCCGTGCTTGATGCCTTCAACGATTTCTTCGACCGGTACGCCGTAGGTCTCTTTGATGTCGCCGCCGTACTGGTTGATGATCGCCAGCCACTCCTGCGGTACCGAGGAAGAACCGTGCATCACCAGGTGGGTGTTGGGGATGCGCTTGTGGATTTCCTTGATGCGGTCGATCGCCAGCACGTCACCGGTTGGCGGCTTGGTGAACTTGTAGGCACCGTGGCTGGTGCCGATGGCGATGGCCAGGGCATCCACCTGGGTCTTCTTGACGAAGTCGGCGGCTTCTTCCGGGTCGGTGAGCATCTGGCTGTGGTCCAGCACGCCTTCGGCGCCGATGCCGTCTTCTTCACCGGCCATGCCGGTTTCCAGCGAACCCAGGCAGCCCAGCTCGCCTTCGACCGAAACACCACAGGCGTGCGCCATGGCGACAGTCTGCTGAGTGACGCGGACGTTGTACTCGTAGTCGGTCGGGGTCTTGCCGTCTTCGCCCAGCGAGCCGTCCATCATCACCGAGCTGAAGCCCAGCTGGATCGAACGCTGGCACACGTCAGGGCTGGTGCCGTGGTCCTGGTGCATGCACACCGGGATGTGCGGGAATTCTTCGATGGCGGCCAGGATCAGGTGACGCAGGAACGGCGCGCCAGCGTATTTGCGGGCACCGGCCGAAGCCTGGACGATCACTGGGGAGTCGGTCTTGTCGGCCGCTTCCATGATGGCGCGCATCTGCTCGAGGTTGTTGACGTTGAAAGCTGGAACGCCGTAACCGAACTCGGCGGCGTGGTCCAGCATCTGGCGCATGCTAATGAGTGCCATTGTGTATCTCTCTCCCGACAAGCGTCGTTTTGTTTCGTGCAAGCCTGCCGCAGGGGCGGTTGCTGTTCAAGTAGTGTGGGCCACCGGTGCGGCCCGGCCAGTCACGGTGCCTTGCAGCCCCGCCCAATCAGATCGTTGGTTGCCACCCAGTACACCAGGCCTTCCTCGCCCTTGGTGTGGAAGGCCAGCACGCCATCGCTGTACATCGCGCCCGACGCACTCGGCTCGGACTTGAGCCGGTAGACCTGGTCGCCGCCGCCGAGGCGCACGTCGACCGAATCCTGTTGTGCATCGGCGAAGCGCCAGAGCACTTCGGTCTGGCTGTCACAGACCCAACGGGTCCAGGCGGCTGCCGGGGCGGGTTGCGCCGGCTGCAGCAGCGAGCATCCTGCCAGTGTCGCCAGGGCCATCAAGGCCATCAGCGCTTTCATTGCATATCCTCTAGATGACCACACAATGGTCGCTTGGTTGCCTGCTCCGACGAAGCGCATCGGTTCATGGGCAGCCAGGCGCCTTGCGCTGGTGGTCTTCGTCATACTTTTCCAGGCCTTCCGGGCCCACGCGCTTGCTGATTACCGGCACGGTCTCGGCCTGCCACTCAGACTGGTAGCAGCCGCCCTTGGGCGGCTGCGCCGGATCGTTGTCCGAGGACGGGCTGCTGGAGCATGCGCTCAGCAAACCAGCCAGCAAGATCACAGGCAATTGCTTGACCATCAGGTCGCTCCCTTTGCCAGGCGCCGCCATTGTCAGGCTTTTGCCCGCTCTTCAAGGATCGCCACGGCCGGCAGTACCTTGCCTTCGACGAACTCGAGGAATGCACCACCACCGGTAGAAATGTAGGAGATCTCGGCGCTGACGCCATATTTGTCGATGGCTGCCAGGGTATCGCCACCGCCGGCGATGGAGAATGCGGCGCTCTCGGCGATAGCCTTGGCCAGTACCTTGGTGCCGTTGCCGAACTGGTCGAACTCGAACACACCGACCGGGCCGTTCCACAGGATGGTTTTCGACGACTTCAGCAGTTCGGCGAAGTTGGCCGCAGTCTGTGGCCCGATGTCCAGGATCATGTCGTCAGCGGCCACGTCGGCGATGGCCTTGACGGTGGCCTCTGCGCTCTCGGCAAACTCCTTGGCAACCACCACGTCGACTGGCAGCGGTACGCTGACCTTGGCGGCGATGGCCTTGGCGGTTTCCACCAGGTCAGGCTCGTACAGCGACTTGCCCACCGGGTGGCCGGCGGCGGCCAGGAAGGTGTTGGCGATCCCGCCACCAACGATCAACTGGTCGCAAACCGAGCTCAGGCTGTTCAGCACGTCCAGCTTGGTGGAAACCTTGGAGCCGGCAACGATGGCCGCCATTGGTTTGGCCGGTGCCTTCAGGGCTTTGCCCAGGGCGTCCAGCTCGGCGGCCAGCAGCGGGCCTGCCGCAGCGACCTTGGCGAACTTGGCGACGCCGTGGGTGGAGCCTTCGGCACGGTGAGCGGTGCCGAAGGCGTCCATGACGAAGACGTCGCACAGGGCCGCGTACTTGTGCGCCAGCTCGTCGGCGTTCTTCTTCTCGCCCTTGTTGAAGCGAACGTTCTCGAACAGCACCAGGTCACCGGCCTTGACCTCGATGCCATCGAGGTAGTCGGCGACCAGTGCAACGTCGCGGCCCAGGGCCTTGCTCAGGTAGTCGGCAACCGGCTTGAGGCTGTTCTCGGCCGAGAACTCACCTTCGGTCGGGCGGCCCAGGTGCGAGCAGACCATTACCGCCGCGCCCTTCTCAAGAGCCAGCTTGATGGTCGGCAGCGCAGCCAGGATACGCGCGTCGCTGGTTACCACACCGTCCTTCACAGGCACGTTGAGGTCTTCGCGGATCAGTACGCGTTTACCTTGCAGGTCGAGGTCGGTCATCTTCAACACGGTCATGAATGCAGTCCTTCAGGGCTGTTTGGTGCGGGTTGGGTGGACGACGTGCAGATAATGTTCGGCAACGTCGAGCATACGGTTGGCAAAACCCCATTCGTTGTCGAACCAGGCCAGCAGGTTCACCAGGCGGGGGCCCGAGACGCGTGTCTGGCTGGCATCGACGATCGCCGAATGCGGGTCATGGTTGAAATCACAGCTGGCGTGGGGCAATTCGGTGTAAGCCAGCAAGCCTTTGAGCGGGCCATCCAGCGCCGCCTCGCGCAGCACCCGATTGACTTCGACCGCACTGGTGTCACGGGCGGTCTGCAGGGTGATGTCCAGGCACGACACGTTGACGGTCGGCACGCGTACCGCTTTGGCCTGTATTCGCCCGGCAAGTTCCGGCAGCAGGCGCTCGATACCACGCGCCAGGCCAGTGGACACCGGGATCACCGACTGGAAAGCCGAGCGCGTGCGGCGCAAATCTTCATGATGGTAGGCGTCGATCACCGGCTGGTCGTTCATTGCCGAGTGAATGGTGGTGATCTGTACGTACTCGATGCCGAACGCCTGGTCCAGTACCCGCAGCAGCGGTACGCCACAGTTGGTGGTACAGGAGGCGTTGGACACCAGGCGCTCGGTGCCGGTCAGGCAAGCCTGGTTGATGCCGTAGACCACCGTCGCATCCACATCGGCCTCGCTGGCCATGGGCTGCGAGAACAGCACACGCGGCGCACCGGCATCAAGAAAGCGCTGGCCATCGGCACGGGTGTGATAGGCGCCGGAACACTCCAGCACCAGGTCGATGTCCAGGGCGGCCCAGTCGACGCCCTCGGGGGTGGCGCTGCGCATGACCTTCACGCAGTCACCATTGATATGCAGACAGTCGCCGTCGACCTTCACGTCGCCGGGGAATCGGCCGTGAGTGGAGTCGAAGCGTGTCAGGTATTCCACACTGGCCTGGTCGGCCAGGTCGTTCAATGCAACGATTTCGAAGCCAGCCTTTGCCCCACGCTCAAACAGTGCGCGCAGGACACAGCGGCCGATGCGGCCGTAACCGTTGAGTGCAACTTTGTAGGGACGCGGGTGGGGCATTGGTGGGCTCGCTAACGCATGGTGGCTGTTGGGGCCGCGTTGCGGCCCATCGCGACACAAGGCCGCTCCTACAGGCACCGCGCCAACATCGAGGCTGCGCGGTAACTGCAGGAGCGGCCTTGCGTCGCGATGGAGGGCCAAGCCCTCCAGGGTTGCATCAGTCTTCCAGCAGCTCTTCGGCAGTACCCAGGATGTTCTCCAGGGTGAAGCCGAACTCCTCGAACAGTGCGCTGGCCGGAGCCGATTCACCGTAAGTGGTCATGCCGATGACACGGCCTTCGAGGCCCACGTACTTGTACCAGAAGTCGGCATGAGCCGCTTCGATGGCGATGCGGGCACCCACTTGCAGCGGCAGTACGGACTGCTTGTAGGCCGCATCCTGTGCGTCGAACACGCTGGTGCTCGGCATCGACACGACACGCACCTTGCGGCCCTGCTCGGTCAGCTTGTCGAACGCCTGAACGGCCAGGCCCACTTCCGAACCGGTGGCGATCAGGATCAGCTCGGGCTCGCCGGCGCAGTCCTTGAGCACGTAACCGCCGCGGGCGATATCGGCGATCTGCTGGGCGTCGCGGTCCTGATGCTGCAGGTTCTGGCGCGAGAAGATCAGCGCCGATGGGCCGTCCTTGCGCTCCAGGGCGTGCTTCCAGGACACAGCCGACTCGACTGCGTCGGCCGGGCGCCAGGTGTCCAGGTTCGGCGTGCTGCGCAGGCTGGTCAGTTGCTCGATCGGCTGGTGGGTCGGGCCGTCTTCGCCCAGGCCGATGGAGTCGTGGGTGTACACATGGATGACGCGCTGCTTCATAAGGGCGGACATGCGCACGGCGTTACGGGCGTATTCCATGAACATCAGGAACGTCGCGCCGTAAGGCACCAGGCCGCCGTGCAGGGCAACCCCGTTCATGATCGCGGTCATGCCGAACTCGCGCACGCCGTAGAACACGTAGTTGCCGCTGGCGTCGTTGGCGTCCACACCCTTGCAGCCCTTCCACAGGGTCAGGTTGGAGCCGGCCAGGTCGGCCGAGCCGCCAAGGAATTCCGGCAGCAGTGGGCCGAAGGCATTCAGGGTGTTCTGGCTGGCCTTGCGGCTGGCGATGGTCTCGCCCTTGGCAGCGACTTCAGCGATGTAGGCAGCGGCCTTTTCGGAGAAGTCGGCTGGCAGATCACCGCTCAGACGGCGCTTGAGTTCGCTGGCCAGTTCCGGGAAGGCGGCGGCATAGGCATCGAACCGCGTGTTCCACTCGGCTTCAGCCTTGGCGCCTGCTTCTTTGGCGTCCCATTCGGCGTAGATGTCGGCAGGAACTTCGAACGGAGCGTGGTTCCAGTTCAGTTCCTTGCGGGCCAGGGCGATTTCGTCGTTGCCCAGCGGAGCACCGTGGCAGTCTTCCTTGCCCTGCTTGTTGGGCGAGCCGAAACCAATGATGGTCTTGCAGCAGATCAGGGTCGGACGGTCGCTCTTGCGCGCAGTCTCGATAGCCGTGCGGATCTCGTCGGCGTCGTGGCCGTTGACGTTGCGGATCACCAGCCAGTTGTAGGCCTCGAAGCGCTTGGGCGTGTCGTCGGTGAACCAGCCTTCCACTTCACCGTCGATGGAGATGCCGTTGTCGTCATAGAAGGCCACCAGCTTGTTCAGGCCCAGGGTGCCGGCCAGCGAGGCGACTTCGTGGGAGATGCCTTCCATCATGCAGCCGTCGCCGAGGAACACGTAGGTGTTGTGGTCGACGATGTTGTGGCCATCGCGGTTGAACTGGGCACCCAGCACTTTCTCCGCCAAGGCAAAGCCCACGGCATTGGCCAAACCTTGGCCCAGCGGGCCGGTGGTGGTTTCCACACCTGGGGTGTAGCCGAACTCGGGGTGGCCCGGGGTACGGCTATGCAGCTGGCGGAACGACTTGAGGTCGTCGAGGGTGACGTCGTAGCCGGTCAGGTGCAGCAACGAGTAGATCAGCATCGAGCCGTGGCCGTTGGACAGCACGAAGCGGTCACGGTCGGCGAAGCTCGGGTTGCTCGGGTTGTGCTTCAGATAGTCGCGCCAAAGCACTTCGGCGATATCCGCCATGCCCATGGGGGCACCTGGGTGGCCGCTGTTGGCCTTTTGCACGGCATCCATGCTGAGGGCACGAATGGCGTTGGCACGTTCACGACGGCTGGGCATCGCTTATCTCCTGGGGCTTGAATAGGTGGTGTAACGAAAAAGGCGGCCATTTTCCCCCACTGGGGGGCTGGGGGCAAACATTTAAGCGGCAAGCGGCAAGCTTTAAGCAGCAAGAGAAAGCCGAAGCGTGCGCGCAAGGCTCTATTTCTTGCAGCTCATCGCCAATATCAAAACTTTTTGATATTGGTCTTGCTAGGGCAACGATGCCTGTCTAGACTGCCGCGTCATGAACCTCCGTGCGCAACCGATCCCTCAGCGAAGCGACACACTGGCAGCCCTGTGCAAAGCCAGTGGCGACGAACTGCGCCTGAATGTCCTGCGCGCCTTGGCCAGCGACTCGTTCGGCGTCCTGGAGCTGGCACAGATTTTCGACATCGGGCAGTCGGGCATGAGCCATCACCTCAAGGTTTTGGCCCAGGCCGAGCTGGTGGCTACGCGCCGCGAAGGCAATGCGGTTTTCTACCGCAGGGCCCTGCCCGACAGCCACCGCCTGGGCGGCCGCCTGCACACCGCGCTGCTCGAAGAGGTCGACGACCTGGCACTGCCGCTGGACGTGCAGGCGCGCATCGCTCAGGTGCAACAACGCCGCGCCGCCACCAGCCAGGACTTTTTCCTGCGCGTGGAAGAAAAGTTCCGCGCCCAGCAGGACCTGATCGCCGGCCTGCCGCAGTACCGCGAAAGCCTGCTGGCGCTGCTCGACACACTGAACTTCGAGCCGACTGCCAGCGCGCTGGAAGTCGGCCCCGGCGACGGCGGCTTTTTGCCCGACCTGGCCCGGCGCTTCGCCTGTGTCACAGCCCTGGACAACAGCCCGACCATGCTCGAGCTGGCGCGCCAGGTCTGCGAACGCGAACGCCTGGATAATGTAAACCTGCAGTTGGCCGATGCACTGGGTGCAACGGATGTGGAAGCCGACTGCGTTGTGCTGAACATGGTCCTGCACCATTTCAGCGACCCGGCCCTGGCCCTGCGCCTTTTGGCCAAACGGGTGAAGGCAGGCGGCAGCCTGCTGGTCACCGAACTGTGCAGCCACGATCAGGATTGGGCGCGGGAAGCCTGCGGCGATCTCTGGCTTGGTTTTGAACAGGACGACCTGGCCCGTTGGGCCAACGCTGCCGGGCTGGCCCCGGGGGACAGCCTCTATGTGGGCTTGCGTAACGGTTTCCAGATACAGGTCCGCCATTTTCAGCGGACGGCTGGCGACACACACCATCGGTAAATTTTAGGAACCCGTCGAGATGAGCGAATACTCCCTTTTCACCTCCGAGTCCGTGTCCGAAGGGCATCCGGACAAGATCGCCGACCAGATTTCGGATGCGGTCCTGGATGCCATCATCACCCAGGACAAATACGCCCGCGTGGCGTGTGAAACCCTGGTCAAGACCGGTGTCGCCATCATCGCCGGCGAAGTCACCACGTCGGCCTGGGTCGACCTGGAAGAGCTGGTGCGCAAAGTCATCATCGACATCGGCTACAACAGCTCCGACGTCGGCTTCGACGGCGCCACCTGCGCCGTGATGAACATCATCGGCAAACAGTCGGTGGACATCGCCCAAGGCGTCGACCGCTCCAAGCCGGAAGACCAGGGCGCGGGTGACCAGGGCCTGATGTTCGGCTACGCCAGCAACGAAACCGACGTGCTGATGCCGGCGCCGATCTGCTTCTCGCACCGCCTGGTCGAGCGTCAGGCCGAAGCGCGCAAATCCGGGCTGCTGCCTTGGCTGCGCCCGGACGCCAAGTCCCAGGTCACCTGCCGCTATGAAAACGGCAAGGTAGTCGGCATCGACGCGGTGGTCCTGTCGACCCAGCACAACCCTGAAGTCTCGCAAAAAGACCTGCAGGAAGCCGTGATGGAGCTGATCGTCAAGCACACCCTGCCTGCCGAACTGCTGCACAAGGACACCCATTACCACATCAACCCGACCGGCAACTTCATCATCGGTGGCCCGGTGGGTGACTGTGGCCTGACCGGCCGCAAGATCATCGTCGACTCCTACGGCGGCATGGCCCGTCACGGTGGTGGCGCGTTCTCCGGCAAGGACCCGTCCAAGGTCGACCGCTCCGCCGCCTACGCCGGCCGTTACGTGGCCAAGAACATCGTCGCCGCTGGCCTGGCCGAACGTTGCGAGATTCAGGTGTCCTACGCCATCGGCGTAGCACAGCCGACCTCCATCTCGATCAACACCTTCGGTACCGGCAAGGTCTCGGACGACAAGATCATCCAGCTGGTGCGTGAGTGCTTCGACCTGCGTCCGTACGCCATCACCAAGATGCTCGACCTGCTGCACCCGATGTACCAGGAAACCGCTGCCTACGGCCACTTCGGCCGTACCCCGCAGCAGAAGACTGTCGGCGACGACACCTTCACCACCTTCACCTGGGAGCGCACCGACCGCGCCCAGTCGCTGCGTGATGCTGCCGGCCTGTAATTTCTCCTGCAGCGGTGCATCGAAGCCCTTGCCGAGTGATCGGCAGGGGCTTTTTTGTAGTTTCCATGGCATCGCCCCTCGACACATCACCTGACAACTGAACCCGCCAACCTCCGCCATGCTTGCCTAGCCTGAACACTCCACTCCGCCACGCAAGGATGCTGGCCATGTCACCTTTCCTGGGTCTCGCAGCCCTGTTGCTGCTCCACACATCCATCGCCCAAGCCGGCCACTGTCCAGACTGGGATGCCAAGCAAGCCAGAACCGAAGTTGCACAACTGCGCGCAACCCTGGCCAACTGGGACGACCATTACTACCGCCAGGGTGTAGCGCTCGTAGCCGATGAGCTCTACGACCAGGCCCGGCACCACCTGCTGCACCTGCAACAGTGCTTTGGCCAGGAACCCACAGGCCCAAACCCACTGGCCAGCGCACGCGGCCCCATTGCCCACCCCGTTGCCCACACCGGCGTCGAGAAACTCCCTGACGCAGCTGGCGTTGCACGCTGGATGACCGGCAAGAAGGGCGTGTGGGTGCAACCGAAAGTCGACGGAGTGGCGGTCTCACTGGTCTATCGCCAAGGCCGGCTGGTACAGCTACTCAGCCGTGGTGACGGCCTCCAAGGGCATGACTGGAGCCGCCACATCAAGGACCTCGGCAGCATCACTCGGCAGTTGCCTCAGCCACTGGACGTCGTATTGCAAGGCGAGTTGTACCTGCGCCTGCAAGCGCACGTGCAAGCTGAGGCAGGCAGCAGCAATGCGCGCGGTAGCGTGGCCGGGATGCTGGCGCGCAAGCAGCTTGGCCCGGAACTGGGCGCGAGCATCGGCCTGTTCGTCTGGGACTGGCCGCATGGGCCGGACGACCAGGGCGAGCGCCTCACACAACTTGCAGCCTGGGGGTTCCCCGACAGTCAGCGTTTCAGCACAGCTATCGACACCCCCGCGCAAGCTACCCACTGGCGCCTGCACTGGTATCGCTCACCGCTGCCCTTCGCCACCGACGGCGTGATTCTGCGCCAGGACAGCCGCCCGCCAGCCGCCCGCTGGCGGCCCAACGCCCCCTATTGGATCGCCGCGTGGAAATACCCCTTCGCCCAGGCGCTGGCAGAGGTGCGCGACGTACACTTTCTAATCGGCCGCACCGGCAGGGTGACGCCAGTGCTCAAGCTGCAGCCGGTCACCCTGGACGACCGCCGGATCAGCCAAGTCAGCCTCGGCTCCATGGCCCGCTGGCAAACCTTGGACATTCGCCCAGGCGACCAGGTGGCGATCAGCCTAGCCGGGCTGACCATTCCACGTTTCGAAAAGGTGGTCCACCGCGCTGTCGAGCGACAACCGCTGACGGTACCTGTACCTGGAAGATACGGTCCTCACAGTTGCTGGCAAGCCGGCGAGGGGTGTGAAGAGCAGTTCATCGCCCGCCTGGCCTGGCTCGGGGGCAAGCAAGGGCTGGCCATGCCAGGCGCCGGCCCGGGCACCTGGCGGCGGCTGGTGCAGGCGGGCCTGGTCACATCGTTGACGGACTGGTTGGCGCTCG
>NZ_MOMO01000186.1:0-4832 GCF_009933855.1 Pseudomonas sp. SG-MS2
TGCGCAGCCGCCTGAAGATTCCGATGTTCTTCGCCTACGACACCATCCACGGCGAGCGCACCATTTTCCCGATCGGCCTGGGGCTGGCTGCCACCTGGGACATGGACGCCATCGCCAAGGTCGGCCGCACCTCGGCCATCGAAGCCGCCGCCGACGCCCTGGACATGACCTTTGCACCCATGGTCGACATCGCCCGCGACCCTCGCTGGGGCCGCACCAGCGAGGGTTTCGGTGAGGACACCTACCTGACCTCGAGGATCGGCCAGGCGATGGTCCGCTCGTTCCAGGGCAGCAGCCCGGCCAACCCGGACAGCATCATGGCCATCGTCAAGCACTTCGCCCTGTATGGCGCGGTGGAGGGCGGGCGCGACTACAACACGGTCGATATGAGCCTGCCGAAGATGTACAACGACTACCTGCCGCCCTACCGCGCCGCGCTCGACGCCGGTGCCGGCGGGGTGATGGTGGCGCTGAACTCGATCAACGGCGTGCCGGCCACCTCCAATACCTGGCTGATGAACGACCTGCTGCGCAAGGAGTGGGGCTTCAAGGGCGTGACCATCAGTGACCACGGTGCCATCCAGGAACTGATCCGCCACGGCGTCGCCCACGATGGTCGCGAAGCGGCCAAGCTGGCGATCAAGGCTGGCATCGACATGAGCATGAACGACACCCTCTATGGCGAAGAGCTGCCAGGGCTGCTCAAGTCAGGCGAGGTGACCCAGGCCGAACTGGACCAGGCCGTGCGCGAAGTACTAGGCGCCAAGTATGAAATGGGCCTGTTCAAGGACCCGTACGTGCGGATCGGCAAGGCCGAAACCGACCTGAAGGATTACTACGGCGAAGACCGCCTGCACCGTGACGCCGCGCGCGACGTGGCGCGCCGCAGCCTGGTGCTGCTGGAAAACCGCAAGCAGACCCTGCCGCTGAAAAAAGCCGGCACCATTGCCCTGGTCGGCCCGCTGGCCGATGCGCCGATCGACATGATGGGCAGCTGGGCTGCCGACGGCAAACCGATGCACTCGGTCACCGTGCGCGAAGGCCTGCGCCGCGCCGTCGAGGGCAAGGCCAAGCTGGTCTATGCCAAAGGCTCCAACGTTACCGGCGACAAGGCGATCGTCGATTACCTCAACTTCCTCAACTTCGATGCCCCGGAAATCGTTGACGATCCGCGCCCGGCCGCTGTGCTGATCGATGAAGCGGTCAAGGCAGCGAAGCAGTCCGATGTGGTGGTGGCGGTGGTCGGCGAGTCCCGCGGCATGTCCCACGAGTCGTCCAGCCGCACCACCCTGGAGATCCCGGCCAGCCAGCGCGAGCTGATCAAGGCCCTGAAAGCCACTGGCAAGCCGCTGGTACTGGTGCTGATGAACGGGCGGCCGCTGTCGGTCGCCTGGGAACGCGAACAGGCCGATGCCATCCTGGAAACCTGGTTCGCTGGCACCGAGGGCGGCAATGCCATCGCCGACGTGCTGTTCGGTGACTACAACCCTTCGGGCAAGCTGGCCATCACCTTCCCGCGTTCGGTCGGGCAGATCCCGATGTACTACAACCACACGCGCATTGGCCGCCCGTTCACCCCAGGCAAGCCGGGCAACTACACCTCGCAGTACTTCGAGGAGCCAAACGGCCCGCTGTACCCGTTCGGTTACGGCTTGAGCTACAGCACCTTCGAGCTGTCGGGGCTGAACCTGTCGCACAAGGACCTCAAGCGCGGCGACACGCTGGAGGCGAAGGTGACGGTGAAGAACACCGGCAAGGTGGATGGCGAGACCGTGGTCCAGTTGTACCTGCAGGACGTAGCAGCATCCATGAGCCGCCCGGTGAAGGAGCTTAAAAACTTCCAGAAAGTGATGCTCAAGGCCGGTGAGTCGCGGACCTTGGCCTTCCGCATCAGCGAGGAAGACCTGAAGTTCTTCAATGGGCAGCTGCAGCGGGTGGCTGAACCTGGCGCGTTCAATGTCCAGGTCGGGCTGGACTCAGAGGCCGTGCAGCAAAAGAGCTTCGAACTGCTGTAACCGGTCTGCAAGCCTTACCGCCCTATCGCTGGTTTGACGGCGATAGGGCGGTACTCATACCCCCTTCATCCGGACCTGCCCCATGCCATTTTCCTTTCGCGCCCTGCGTCTGGGGCTGATCACCCTGCTGATCTTCGCTGGCACCGCGCTCAGTGCCGGCTGGGCCATGCACCAGGCCAAGCGTCAGGCCATGGAGGATGACGCCCGTCGTGCCAGCCAGCAGTTGGGGCTGTACGCCACCTCGCTGCATACCCTGATCGAACGCTATCGCGCCCTGCCCGCCGTGCTGGCGTTGGACCCGGAACTGATTCAGGCTCTGCGCGGCCCGATCAGCGAGCCGGTACAGGACGCGCTCAACCTTAAGCTCGAACGCATCAATGGTGCTGCCAATTCCTCCACCCTGGAGCTGCTCGATCGCACCGGGCTGGCCGTGGCGGCCAGCAACTGGCGCTTGCCCACCACCTACGTAGGCTCCAACTACGGCTTTCGTCCGTATTTCAAGCAAACCCGCAGCCAGGGTAGCGGCCGCTTCTATGCCGTTGGCGTGACCAGTGGCGTGCCGGGGTATTTCCTGTCCAGCGCAGTCACTGACGAACAAGGCCGTTTTCTCGGAGCCATGGTGGTGAAACTAGAGTTTCCCGAGCTGGAACGCGAGTGGCGCCAAGGCAACGACATCCTGCTGGTCAGCGATGCACGCGGCATCACCTTCATCGCCAACCAGGACGGCTGGCGTTACCGCGAGCTGCAACCGCTCAGCGGGCCCGATCGGGCAGAGCTGGCCCAGACCCGCCAGTACGACAAGCAACCGCTGGTACCGCTGCAGCATCAGGTGTTGACCCGCTTCGCCAGCAACAGCACCCTCAGCCGCGTGCAGGGGCCTGATGGGCCTGCCGAGTACCTGTGGGAAAGCCTACCGCTGGAAAGTGAAGACTGGACCTTGCACCTGTTGCGCAAACCACAACTGGCCGCTGATGGCCGTAATGCAGCCCTGGGCGCAGCTGCCGCGTGGCTGAGCCTGGTGTTCGCTGCACTGTTCGTCAGCCAGCGCCTGCGCCTGGCCCGCTTGCGCCGGCGCAGCCGTGAAGAGCTCAAGCGCCAGGTCGAAGAGCGCACCCGCGAGCTGCGTACCGCCCAGGAGGGCCTGGTGCAGTCGGCCAAACTGGCCGCACTGGGGCAGATGTCAGCCGCCATGGCCCACGAGATCAACCAGCCGCTGACGACCCAGCGCATGCAACTGGAAACCCTGCGCCTGCTGCTCGATCACGGCCGCTACGACGAGGCACGCCAGGCCCTGGAGCCGCTGGAGCAGATGCTCACGCGCATGGCCGCGCTCACCAGCCACCTGAAAACCTTCGCCCGTAACAGCCCGGTCGGCCTGCGCGAGCGGCTGGACCTGGCGACCGTTGTCGATCAGGCCCTGCACCTGCTGGACACACGCATCCGCAGCGACGAGGTCGAAGTGGCCCTCTACCTGGCGCGCCCGGCATGGGTACGCGGTGATGCGATCCGCCTGGAGCAAGTGTTGATCAACCTGCTGCGCAACGCCCTCGACGCCATGGCCGACAAACGTTACAAACGCCTGGAAATCCGCATCGAACCCGAGCACGATCAATGGCGACTGAGCGTGCTCGACTCTGGCGGCGGGATTGCCGAGACCGACCTGGCCAGGGTGTTTGACCCCTTCTTCACCACCAAACCGGTGGGTGAAGGGCTTGGCCTGGGCCTGGCGATTTCCTATGGCATCATCCATGAAGCCGGCGGCCAGTTGCAGGCCGAAAACCTGCCAGGCGGTGCGCGCCTGAGCCTTACCCTGCCCCGCGACCTGGAGCCTGCATGTTGAATTCAGTGATCGTTGTCGATGATGAAGCCAGTATTCGCAGCGCCGTCGAGCAATGGTTGAACCTGTCCGGTTTCAACGTGCAGTTGTTCGCCCGCGCCGAGGACTGCCTGGCTCAGTTGCCCTGTCATTTTCCAGGGGTTGTCATCAGTGACGTGCGCATGCCGGGCATGGGCGGCTTGCAGCTGCTCGAGCGCCTGCAGGCCGATGATCCGGACCTGCCGGTCATTCTTCTGACCGGGCATGGCGATGTGCCGATGGCGGTCGAGGCCATGCGCAACGGCGCCTACGATTTCCTGGAAAAACCCTTCACGCCACAGCACCTGCTCGGGAGCCTGCGCCGCGCGCTGGAGAAGCGCCAGCTGGTGCTGGAGAACCGCCGCCTGCATGAGCAGGCAGACCTCAAGTCGCGCCTGGAATCCACGCTTCTGGGTATGTCCCAAGGCCTGCAGCAATTGCGTCGGCAGGTGCTGGACCTGGCCAGCCTGCCGGTCAATGTGCTGATTCGCGGCGAAACCGGGAGTGGCAAGGAGCGCGTGGCGCGCTGCCTGCACGACTTCGGCCCGCGTGCAGGCAAGCCCTTCGTGGCGCTCAACTGTGCAGCCATCCCTGAGTCGCTGTTCGAAGCCGAACTGTTCGGCCACGAAAGCGGTGCCTTTACCGGCGCCCAAGGCAAGCGCATCGGCAAACTCGAATATGCCAACGGCGGCACGGTGTTTCTCGATGAAATCGAGAGCATGCCATTGGCCCAGCAGGCCAAGCTGCTGCGGGTGATCCAGGAGCAGAAGCTGGAAAGGCTGGGGGCCAATCAGAGCATCAGCGTCGACCTGCGAATTATCGCCGCAACCAAGCCCGACCTGCTCGAAGAGGCACGCGCCGGGCGTTTTCGCGAAGACCTGGCCTATCGCCTGAATGTCGCCGAACTGCGCCTGGCACCGTTGCGCGAGCGGCGCGAGGACATCCCGCTGCTGTTCGAACAC
>NZ_MOMO01000187.1:0-19211 GCF_009933855.1 Pseudomonas sp. SG-MS2
GTGTAGTGAGTAGTCATGCAGCACCTTACCTCGGGTGTTGCACTTGGTCACTGAGACCGCCACCTCCTTCAACATACTTCGCTCTTTTACAATCATCTTCACGCCCAAGTGTACACGCCTTGTGAATCTCCAGTCCTGTTCCTGCGACTTCTAGAGCTACACCAATGTAGGCGCCTTTTTTTATTAGGTTGGATGCTTTGGCTACACCTGCGACCTTATTGGCATAACCTGCAATCTCACCTGTATGTAAGTAACTCTTTGTGGATATTCCCAGCGTCCTTTTGATCGAGCTTTTGTTCCTTAGGCCTGAACCGTAAGCAGCCAGCTTGTTCAACTGCTCATCCAACTTCATGAACAAGGCTGAACGCTTCGCATAGAACTGATCGCGAGCCGCCATGGCCCCTGACCCGAGATGCTGCTGATGCAGCTTCTCGATATCCATCAAGGTAGCCTCGATAGCTTTGAGGTGCTTGCTCCACCCTTCACTGACCACGCCAGCGCCCGTGGATGCATGCGCGATGAGGCTCTTCAAGGTCTCGAAATTATCTATGAAAAAATTATCCACACCCTGGCCGTTGCGCATCAGCCCCATGTGCACAACTGCGGCCTGCCTCATCAACCAGGCTTCCTGGCTGGTACAGGAGGCGGTCGTGGGGTCGCCGATGATCATCAGTTCACCGCTACGGACCACTGTATCGGCAATATGTGCGTTGAGTACATCGAACTTTGCCAGCGAATGACCGGTTAATCCAAGGTCCGTTTTTAGCCGGTGATAGTTTTGCAACTTAAAATTGAGAAACGCACGGGCTTCTGACATGGTGCTGCCCTCACGCGTACTTTTTGTTACCGATACGGTCCCAACCTCCAGCGACATTGCCGCCGCCGGCGCCATCAAGGCGCCGCTGCTGAGTGTAGGTGGTCTTGATGCGGCCGTAATTGAGCTGCACCACTTCCAGCGGTACGCCCGTGTCAACGCACTGCGAATATTCGGCGATAATCACTTCTTCAAGAATGATTTCGTAATATTTCAGTTTATCGCCTCCGGCGCGACAGAGCGCCAGTTTCACTTCCTTTAAGTGTTGGCCGGTACAACTGGCCTCCATCAGTTTGCAACTGGCACTGTCGAGATATTTCCTGAAAGTGAAGTTGGTCACGGTGGTGCGCCCAGATGTAGCGCCCCCAGCGGAGCTCGCAGTGGCGGATGTGCTTTGGCTGACGCCAAAATCGTAACCAATTACTTCAATCCATTTTTTGTATTTCTCGTCCAGTGCTTCACCTGGAATGGTGTCGATCTGAATGTATGCATCAAAAGCCATGCTTACCTCTCCCTGGCAATTATTTTTACTGGGTAATGCTGCCCGGTGATATGGGCACATGAGTGCAGCCTAGGCCTGCAAAAAAACGAGCGCAATACGTTATGGGAGGCAGCGATGCGATTCAGAAAAGGACTACAAAGCTCGAAGGTAGGCTGAGAATTTATGTCAGAGGATTTAACTGTGGCCCTGTGGGAGATTTCGAGTTGCCCACAGGGCCGGGGCCGGGCTGGAGTTACAAATCAGGCGAAAACGAAATACTTGCGTACCGTCTCAACCACTTCCCAAGTCCCTTTCATCCCAGGTTCGATCACGAACACATCACCCGCCTTCAGGTGCTTGGGCTCTTCACCTTCCGGGGTGATGATGCAATAGCCATCGAGGAAGTGGCAGAACTCCCACTTCTCGTAGTTGACCTCGAACTTGCCCGGTGTGCAGATCCAGGTGCCCATGATCTTGCTGCCGTCGGCCGACAGGTAGGCATTGAGGTTGACAGTGTGTGGATCGCCACCGATGCGCTTCCACTTGGTGGCGTCCACGACCGGCGTCGGGCAGGTTTCGCGCAGGACGGTAATGAAATCGGACATGGCACAACTCCTGGTGACTGGCTGAATGACTCGACACCATAGGGCCATTGGCCGAGCCGCAGTTGCCTGGGCTCGACGCTCAGGTGCCTGACTGCGCTATGCGCATGCGTGTGGGGATGAGCGTTCAGGCCTTTGCCAGCCGCTCGACCAACCCGGCCGCATAGCCCGGCAACGCCGCAAAATCCCGTGCGCACAGCCGCAAGCGGCGATTCGCCCAATCCTCGCGCAGCGCCACCCAGTGCAGCGGCAACAGGCCTTCCCAGCGCTTCACGGCCGCCAGCGGCACCACGCCAACCCCGGCGCCACCCGCAACCATGCGGATCACCCCGTCAAAGCCTTCGGCGCGCACCCGTACGCGCATGCGCCTACCTTCGCGCAGGGCCTGTTCCTCCAGATACAACGCCAGGGCGCTGTTCGCACCGAGCCCGACATGCCCGTGGGCAAGGCTGTCGATGAAGCTTGGGGCAGGCTCCAAGCTGAGGGGGTGAGCCAGCGGTGTGATCAGCGCTAGCGGGTCGTCTCGGAACGGCAGGGTTTGTAGGTGCGTGCTGGGCGCAGCGGTGGAGATGATGCCCAGGTCGGCCATGCCTTGGGTGATCGACTGCACGATCCTCAGGCTCGGCATTTCCTGCACGTCGACGCTCACGCCAGGGTTGTCGGCCAGATACCCGGCCAGCAGCTCCGGCAGGTATTCGGTCAGCGCCGCCGTGTTGCACAGCAGGCGTACCTGGCCCTGCTGCCCCTGAGCGTACTGGCCCAGGTCGAACTGCAGGCGTTCGACCTGCTGGCCGATCAACCGCGCATGCTGAAGCAGCGCCTGGCCAGCCGGGGTCGGTTGCACACCGCGGCGGTTGCGTTCCAGCAACGCAGTACCGAGTGAGGCTTCCATGGCGCGGATTCGCGCACTGGCAGCAGGCAGCGACAGGTGGCTGCTGCGGGCCCCGGCGGTGATGTTGCCGCACTCCAGGGTGTGCCGGAACAGCGTGAGATCAATCAGGTCGAAATGCATCAGCCTCTGTCCTGGCGAGAGTCAGGGTGAGTATATGGCAGATTTTCAGCCACTGCGGTGCACGCCATGATGGTGGTCATGAATAACCTGATCGCTTTCTATCAACATATCGGGCCGGCCTTGTCCCTGCTGGTAATCGTGACTTTCGTGCTAGCTGGCGCGGTAAAAGGCGTGATCGGCCTGGGCCTGCCGACCATTGCGATGGGGCTTTTGGGCCTGGCTATGCCTCCGGCGCAGGCTGCCGCCTTGCTGATCGTGCCATCGACCATCACCAATCTCTGGCAACTGGCGGCGGGCGGCCATCTGTCGGCGTTGCTGCGGCGTCTTGGGCCGATGCTCGCCATGATCTTCATCGGCACGCTGGTCGGCAGTGCCTGGCTGGGGATCAACAGTGGCCCATGGGCGGCGCACGCGTTGGGCGCGGCGCTGCTGGTGTATGCGGTGTATGGCTTGATCGGGCCTGGCCTGCGGCTGGCGCCGGGCAGGGAAGGGTGGCTGGGACCAGTGTGCGGGGTGGTGACCGGCATCGTGACTGCCGCCACGGGTGTGTTCGTGATGCCCGCAGTGCCCTACTTGCAGAGCCTTGGCCTGAGCCGCGACGAAATGATCCAGGCATTGGGCCTGTCGTTCACCGTCTCGACCGTGGCGCTGGCCTTGGGGCTGGCCGGGCAAGACGCCCTGGGCAGCCAGGCACTGGGCGCTTCATTGCTGATGCTGGCGCCCGCGCTGCTGGGCATGCTGGCTGGCCAGTGGTTGCGGCAGCGCATCAGCGCCGAGCTGTTCAAACGGTGCTTCTTCATCGGCCTGGCCGCGCTGGGCGGCCATCTGCTGATCAACGGCTAGCGGAGGACGCACTGAGCATTTCGATCAGCTGGATATCGAAGTCGCGCTCCAGGTAGTCCATACGTTTTTCGAAGAACTCGACCATATGCGGCAGGGCCGAATGCACGTCCAGCGCTGCTTTGTTGGCCCACACCTCAAAGAATACGAACAGGCTCGGGTCTTCCTTGTCGCGCAGCATGTGGTATTCGATGCAGCCAGGCTCATTGCGGCTCGGTTCAACGTAAGCACGGAACAGGGTATCGAAGGCGTCGGCCATTTCCGGACGGGTCTTTGCCTTGAGAATGAAGGCGTATTGCTCGCTCATTGATCACAACTCGTTGGTGGAGGGTGAAGCGATTCTAAGGCAATAATAAGCTTCGTATTCGTGACTTATGGTCAATTGTATTTTGCCCCGCTCACTCTGTATCCCGTGACCCTGAATCGCTAATCTGCCGGCCATTGATTCTTGACTTGAGGTCAGCATGAAAAAGATTCTCCTGCTCAATGGCGGTAAACAATTCGCCCATTCCGAAGGTCGCCTTAACCAGACCTTGCACGACGCCGCCCTTGCTCATCTCGACCGAGCCGGTTTCGACGTGCAGCAAACCTTCATCGACGCGGGCTACGACGTGCAGGCAGAGGTGGCGAAGTTCCTCTGGGCCGATGTGGTGATCTACCAGATGCCGGGCTGGTGGATGGGCGCACCCTGGACCGTGAAGAAATACATCGACGAAGTCTTCACAGCAGGCCACGGCAGCCTCTACGCCAACGACGGCCGGACTCGCTCGGATGCTTCGCAGAAGTACGGCAGCGGCGGTCTGGTGCAGGGCAAGCAGTACATGCTGTCGCTGACCTGGAACGCACCGCAGCAGGCCTTCGACGACCCGAGCGATTTCTTTGAGGGCAAAGGGGTGGATGCAGTGTATTTCCCGTTCCACAAGGCCAATGAGTTTCTTGGCATGACCGGCCTGCCGACCTATCTGGCAGTCGATGTGATGAAGCGCCCGGATGTGCCGGCTGCATTGGCAGCTTATGAGGCGCATCTGAATAAAGTGTTCGGCATGGCTCAGTAAGTGCCTTTCAATAGGGCCGCTTCGCGCCCCCTTGCATAGAGGCCGATCAGCCGCTATCAATCACGGCATATCATTGTCAGGCCAATCCTGTGAAAACCCGATCCGAAGAACTCCAGGTATTCGTCGCCGTTATCGACTGCGGTTCGATTTCCGCTGCCGCCGAGCAACTGGGGCAGACCCCTTCGGCGGTCAGCCGCACATTGTCGCGCCTGGAGGCAAAGCTGGGCACTACGCTGGTCAATCGCACCACCCGGCGCATGGACCTGACCGAAGAAGGGCGCTTCTTCCTGGAACGCTCACGGTTGGTGCTCGAGCAGATGAATGACATGGAAGAGCGCCTGTCGATGAACCACCAGACGCCTTCCGGGCGCCTGCGCATCAACGCCGCAGCGCCGTTCATGCTGCACGCGATCTTGCCGTGGATCGGTGAATTTCGCAGCCAGTACCCCGACATCGAGTTGGAACTGAACACCGATGACCTGATCATCGACCTGCTCGAGCAGAGCACCGACGTGGCGATCCGCATCGGTGAGCTGGCCGACTCCAGCCTGCACGCGCGTTCGCTGGGGTGCAGCCCGGTGCAGGTACTGGCAAGTCCGGCGTACCTTGAGCGGCACGGTACACCGCAGCATGTCGAAGACCTGAACCATCACTGCCTGCTCGGTTTCAGCCAGCCCGAGTCACTCAACCAGTGGCCGCTGCGCCATGCCCAAGGGGACCGCTGGGCGATCCGCCCGGCGCTGATCGCCTCCAGCGGCGAGACCCTGCGCCAGTTGGCGCTGGCGGGGGAGGGTATCGTCAGCCTGTCGCACTTCATGACCCACGAGGACATCCGCGCCGGCCGCCTGCAGGTCATTCTGAGCGAGGCCAACAACGGCTACCGCCAGCCGATCCACGCTGTTTACTACCGCAACACGCAACTGGCCCTGCGCATCCAGTGCTTCCTCGACTTCATCCAGCGCAAACTGGCGATGTACGCCTGCTGAGTTGCCTGAACGCGACAAATCCTGTCCAAGGGCGGCGAAACTTCCTACATGTGATTGCACAGTCGAGACGCTTCGGCCTTACTGAGTGATCAACAAAAACAACACCAAGGAAGTGTCATGCGTATTGTCCTGTTCCAGTCCATGGCCCTCGGCGCCGCGATCTTGAGCTGTTCGTCGGCCTATGCGGTAACCCTGGAGGGTGGCGCGGTGGCCGCGCCCGATCAATATGGCGCACAGGTAGCCGCCGACATCCTGAAAAAAGGTGGCAACGCGGTGGATGCAGCAGTGGCCACCGCCTTCACTCTGGCGGTGACCTACCCTGAGGCCGGCAACATCGGTGGCGGCGGTTTCATGACCCTGTTCGTCGACGGCAAGCCGTATTTCCTCGACTACCGGGAAGTGGCGCCCAAGGCCGCGACCCGCAACATGTACCTGGACGAAAAAGGCGAGGTGATCGAGAACCTCAGCCTGGTCGGCGTGCGCGCAGCCGGCGTGCCCGGCACGGTGATGGGCCTGTGGGAAGCGCACGAGAAATTCGGCAAGCTGCCCTGGAGCGAGCTGCTGACCCCCGCCATCGGCTATGCGAAAAACGGCTTCAAGGTTGCCGAAAAGCAGTACCAGTATCGCAATGACGCGCAGGGCCTGTTCAAGACCGCGACCAACTTCAACGACTATTTCGGCACCATGAAGGTGGGCGAGTTGTTCAAGCAGCCAGAGATGGCCCAGACCCTCGAACGTATTGCCGACAAGGGCGTGAGCGAGTTCTACCAGGGCAAGACCGCCGACCTGCTGGTGGCGCAGATGCAGGCTGACAAAGGCCTGATCACCAAAGAAGACCTCAAGGACTACAAGGCCGTCTGGCGTGAGCCCATGGCCCTGAGCTGGCGCGGCAACGTGGTCTACACCGCGCCACCGCCAAGCTCGGGCGGCGTTGCGCTGGCCCAGTTGCTGGGCATCAAGGAAGACCGTGCGGCTGATTTCAAAGGCGTGGCGCATAATTCGGCGCAATACATTCACCTGCTGGCCGAGATCGAGAAGCGCGTGTTCGCCGACCGCGCCGACTACCTGGGCGACCCGGCCTTCACCAAGGTGCCGGTCGACCAGCTGATCGCCAAGGATTACCTGGCCAAGCGCGCCGCGCAGGTCAACCCGAAGGCCATTTCCGCGACCGACGATGTCAAACCGGGCCTGGAGCCGCACCAGACCACGCACTTCTCGATCGTCGACAAACAGGGTAACGCGGTCAGCAATACCTACACCCTCAACCTCGACTACGGCAGTGGTGTGGTGGTCAAGGGCGCGGGCTTTTTGCTCAACGACGAAATGGACGACTTCAGTGCCAAGCCGGGCGCAGCCAATGCCTTTGGTGTAGTGGGCGGTGATGCCAACGCTATCGAGCCGGGCAAGCGCATGCTGTCGTCCATGAGCCCGAGCCTGATGACCCGCGATGGCAAGGTTGCACTGGTGATCGGTACGCCCGGCGGCTCGCGGATCTTCACTTCGATCTTCCAGGTAATGAACAACCTGTACGACTACGGTATGCCCCTGGACAAGGCCGTGGCGGCGCAACGTGTGCACCACCAGTTGTTGCCCAAGGACACCATCTACTTCGACAGCTACGCACCGCTGAGCGGGCCGGTAGCCGACGACCTGAAGAAGATGGGTTACGTGCTGGAGGATCAGGGCTGGGAGATGGGGGATATCCAGGCGATCCGGGTGAACGGGGCGAAGCTTGAGACGGCTTCGGATCCGCGTGGGCGCGGGGTGGGGATGGTCGTTAAATAATCGGCTGTCAGCTCTACCATCATCACCGGCAAGCCGGCTCCTACTGGTATCGCGCAGCCTCGAGCCTTGCGTATCCCTGATGGAGCCGGCTTGCCGACAATGGGCCGCAAAGCGGCCCTAAAGTACGAGGTCAGACGCGGAACTGGCTGACCAGCGTCTGCAGGTGCCCACCCAGGCGCGCCAGCTCGACACTGGACGCCGCGGTCTCATCACTGGCCGCTGCGGTCTGCTCCGACACATCGCGCACATTCAGGATGCTGCGGCTGATCTCCTCAGCCACCGCGCTCTGCTGCTCGGCTGCCGCGGCAATCTGCTGGTTCATCGACTGGATGCTCGACACCGTGCTGGTGATGTTTTCCAGCGAAGTGCCGGCTTTGCGCGCCAGTTCGACACTGCTGTCGGTCAGGGTGCGGCTGCCTTGCATGGCGTTGGCCACTTGCTGGGTGCCATGTTGCAGGCCAGCCACCAATTCTTCGATCTCTTCGGTGGATTTCTGCGTACGCTGGGCCAAACCACGTACCTCGTCGGCGACCACGGCAAAGCCACGGCCAGCCTCACCGGCACGGGCGGCTTCGATGGCAGCGTTGAGCGCCAGCAGGTTGGTCTGTTCGGCTACCGACTTGATCACATCCATGACACTGCCGATTTTCTGGCTTTCCTGCTGCAGCAGGTTCATGGCTTCGGTGGAGCGGTGCACTTCCTCGGCCAGGCGTTCGATCTGGCTGATCGCTTCACCGACCACGCGATCACCTGCGCGTGCTTCGTCATCGGCGCCGGTCGCTGCGTGCGAAGCCTGCTCGGCATTGCGCGCCACTTCCTGAACGGTCGCGGCCATTTCGTGCATGGCGGTAGCGACCTGGTCGGTTTCGACCTTCTGGCTGTTTGCGCCAGCGCTGGTCTGCTCGGTGACCGCCGACAGTTCCTCAGCGGCGCTGGCGATCTGCGTGACACCGTCGCGGATGCCGGTGATGAGCTCGCGCAGGGTGGTGCCCATGCGGGCGATGCCCTGCTGCAGCACGCCGATTTCGTCGCGACGGGTAACCCGCAGGTCGTGGGTGAGGTCGCCACCAGCGATGCGCTCCACCGCTTGCAGCGTGTCATGCAGCGGGCGGGTGATCTGGCGGGTGATCAGCACCGCCGCCAGTACACCGACCAGCAGGGCCAGCAACGTGGCGATGGTCTGCAGGCTGCGCGCCTGGGCGCTCTCGGCGTCGCGGCGGTCGATCTGGATCTTGTACAGCGCGTCGCTGCGCTTGACGATATCGCCGCCCTGCACGGTCATCTCTGCACGGGCGGTGGTGATGTCGGCGACTGCATCGCGGAACTGGCGCACGGCCTCGCGGTAGGCCTGTATCGATTGCTCCAACTGCTGCACGCGCGTGGCTTCGGCAGGCAGCTGACGCTTCAGGTTGTCGATCTCGGCAAGTGCCGACTCCAGCTGGCGCAGGGCGGCCTGTTCGTTGGCCGCAGAGTTGTCGGCGATATAACCGCGCACATCCACTCGCACTTGCAGCAGTTGCTGGCGCGCCTTGCTGATCAGTTGGTATTGCGACAAGCGCACGCTATCGGCTTCGGGGCGGCCCATGACTTCCTCGCCGAGCAGATCCATGGCCGCGTCGGCCTTGGCAGCCGATACATTCATCGCGTCACGTGCAGCCAGCGAGCCTTTGTAGCCGGCACGCATCTTGTTCAGCGAAACCTCGTACTCGCTGATGGTCTGGCCCAGTTCTTTGAGCAGCTTGACGTTTTCCGGGCTCTTGAAAGTACTGACCAGGTATTCTTGCTGTTTGCTGAAGGCATCCAGCTTGGCCTGGGTGTTGGCTGCGGCAGCATCGTCGCCATTGGCGATCATGTACTGCAGGCGCGCCACGCGCAGGTCGGTCAGGTCTTTGTTGAGCTTGCCGATATCGCCCATCCAGTTGCTGCGGTCGATGAGGCTGCCCAGGCTGTTCCAGCCGGTCAGGGCCAGCAGGCCGGTGAGGACCAGCACCAGGCCGAAGCCCAGGCCGAGTTTGAGGTTGACGCTGATGTTGGCAAACCAGCTGTTCATGCACGCTCTCCAGAAATGATTTCGCTCACTTGATCAATTTTCGATCGCGAGGCGTTGTTGTTCTGGATGCCCGCTGAATCGTGCAGGGGTTATCGGCAAATGGCGGGGAAGCTGAAACGCTTTTTCAGCTCAATTGCAACACCACGCGCGGCAGCGGGCTTGCCGCGCGCAGGGACCCCTTGAAATTTCAAAGGCTTCGCGCACTGAACGTGTCGCAGCTGTTCACATCGCCCTGGGCAAACCCGGCCTTGAACCAACGCACCCGCTGCGCCGAGGTGCCATGGGTAAAGGAGTCAGGTACCACGCGCCCCTGGCCCTTTTGCTGCAGTCGGTCATCACCGATGGCATTGGCAGCATTGAGCGCTTCCTCGACATCCCCTGGCTCCAGCCAGTTCAGGCGTTGCTGCGCCTGGTAAGCCCATACCCCGGCCAGGCAGTCGGCCTGCAATTCCTGGCGCACCAGCAAGCCATTGTCACCCTCCAGGCGCTGGCCTGCACGGCGCGCGGCATCGACCTTGGCCGACACGCCAAGCAAGGTTTGCACGTGGTGGCCGATCTCGTGGGCGATCACGTAGGCCTGGGCGAAGTCGCCTGCGGCGGCGAAGCGGGTTTCCATTTCACGGAAGAACGACATGTCCAGGTACACCCGCTGGTCGGCCGGGCAGTAGAACGGCCCCACCGCCGCTGAAGCGAAGCCGCAGGCGGAATTCACCTGGCCGCTGAACAGCACCAGCTTAGGGTCGCGATACTGCTTGCCAGCCTGCGAGAACAGAGCCTTCCAGGTGTCTTCGGTGTCGCCCAGGATCGAGGCGACGAACTGGGCCTGCTCGTCGTTGGCCGCTGGGGCCTTGTTGCCCGCACCGCTTGGGGCTTGCTGCTGCTCCATCTGGCCAGTGAGCTGGCCGAGGATCTGCAGCGGGTCCTGGCCAGTGAGCCAACCGATGCCGACGATCAGCAAGATGGCCCCGAGCCCCAGGCCCTTGCCGCCGCCAAAGCGCATGCCACCACCGCCGCCGCCTTGGCCACGGGCATCGACCACATTGTCGCTACGACGGCCTTTTCGCCATTCCATGAAGTGCACTCCAGAGCCTGAAACATGAAGACAAAGGTTAGTTCACGCCAGCCAAAGGTACTAATGCATAACCATTTGGTTAAGTAACGGTCGGCGGAATTCAATATTCATCTGGGGCGACCTATCCGAAACTGCAAGTCCGCCTGCGAACCACAGGCGCTTTGATAACTCCAAGAGAGGAAAACGGCATGCCCGCCCAGGACAACAGCCGCTTCGTGATCCGTGATCGCAACTGGCACCCCAAGGCCCTGACCCCCGACTACAAGACTTCCATTGCCCGCTCGCCGCGCCAGGCATTGGTCAGCATCCCGCAGTCGATCAGCGAAACCACCGGCCCGGACTTCACCCACCTGGGCTTCGGCGCCCACGACCATGACCTGCTGCTGAACTTCAACAACGGCGGCCTGCCGATTGGTGAGCGCATCATCGTTGCTGGCCGTGTCGTCGACCAGTACGGCAAGCCAGTGCCCAATACCTTGGTAGAGATCTGGCAGGCCAACGCCGGCGGCCGTTACCGCCACAAGAACGACCGCTACCTGGCCCCGCTGGACCCGAATTTCGGTGGTGTCGGCCGCTGCCTGACCGACAGTGAAGGCTACTACAGCTTCCGCACCATCAAGCCCGGCCCATACCCATGGCGCAACGGCCCGAACGACTGGCGCCCGGCGCACATCCACGTCGCTGTCAGCGGCCCGTCGATCGCCACCAAGCTGATCACCCAGCTGTACTTCGAGGGCGACCCGCTGATCCCGATGTGCCCGATCGTCAAGTCGATCGCCAACCCTGAAGCGGTGCAGCAACTGATCGCCAAGCTCGACATGAGCAACGCCAACCCCATGGATTGCCTGGCGTACCGCTTCGACATCGTGCTGCGCGGCCAGCGCAAAACCCACTTCGAAAACTGCTGAGGACCCCGCCATGCCAATCGAACTGCTGCCGGAAACCCCCTCGCAGACCGCCGGCCCCTACGTGCACATCGGCCTGGCCCTGGAAGCGGCCGGTAACCCTACCCGTGATCAGGAAATCTGGAACCGTCTGGCTAAGCCGCAGGCACCGGGCGAACACATCCTGCTGATCGGCCAGGTGTATGACGGCAACGGCCACCTGGTGCGCGATTCATTCCTGGAACTCTGGCAGGCCGATGCCAATGGCCAGTACCAGGATGACTACAACCTGGAAAACGCCTTCAACAGCTTCGGTCGCACCGCCACCACCTTCGATGCCGGTGAGTGGACCGTGCAGACCGTCAAGCCCGGTGTGGTGAACAACGCTGCCGGTGTGCCGATGGCCCCGCACATCAACATCAGCCTGTTTGCTCGCGGCATCAACATCCACTTGCACACGCGGCTGTATTTCGATGATGAGGCCGAAGCGAACGCCAAGTGCCCGGTGCTCAACCTGATCGAGCAGCCGCAGCGCCGTGAAACCTTGATTGCCAAGCGTTGCGAGGTGGATGGCAAGACGGCCTACCGTTTCGATATCCGTGTTCAGGGGGAAGGGGAGACGGTCTTCTTCGACTTCTGAGTGTATTGGGGCTGCAAAGCAGCCCCAATTTCCGTCAATCAGCGCCGAACCAGCAATACCCCACTTTCCATGTGGTGGGTATACGGGAACTGGTCAAACAACGCACAGCGTTCGATGCGGTGCGTGTCCTGCAACTGCTCGATGTTGGCCGCCAGCGTTTCTGGATTGCACGAGATATACAGAATCCGTTCAAAACGCCGTGTCAGCTCGCAAGTATCCGGGTCCATCCCCGCACGTGGTGGGTCGACGAACACGGTCCCGAACGCATAACTCTTCAGGTCGATCCCTTCCAGCCGGCGGAACGGACGAACCTCGTTCAGCGCCTGGGTCAGCTCTTCCGCTGACAGGCGCACCAAGCGCACGTTATCCACCGCGTTCTCTTCGAGGTTGCTCAGGGCGGCGTTGACCGAGGTCTTGCTGATCTCGGTGGCCAGCACCTGGCGTACGCGGGTGGCCAGCGGCAGGGTGAAATTGCCGTTACCGCAGTACAGTTCCAGCAGGTCGTCATCGCGCTCGCCGATGGCGTCGTACGCCCAGCTCAGCATCTTCTGGTTCACCGCGCCGTTGGGCTGGGTGAATGCGCCTTCCGGCTGGCGATAGCTGAACACCCGGCCAGCCACGTCAAGTTTTTCCACGGCGTAATCACGGCCGATGACCAGCCGCTTGCCCTTGGAGCGGCCGATCAGGCTCACGCCCAGTTCTTCGGCCAGTTGCCGTGCTGCCACTTCCCAGGCCTCGTCCAGCGGGCGGTGGTAGCACATCGTGACCATCGCATCGCCGGCAAGGGTGGTGAGGAACTCCACCTGGAACAGCCGATTGCTCAGTTCTTCACTGGCCTGCCAGGCAGCCTTGAGGCGCGGCATCAATGCGTTGATGCGCTCGCTGGCGATGGGGAAATCGTCGATCAGGATGGCCTTGTGCTTCTCGCCCGGGGCGAACATCGCATAGTGGCGCTGGCCATCCTCGCGCCACAGGCGGAACTCGGCACGCAAGCGGTAATGCTCGCGCGGTGAGTCGAACACAGCGGGCTGCGGCGCGCCGAAGGGGGCCAGCAGCTCGCGCAGGCGGGTAACCTTGGCCTGCAGTTGCGCGTCGTAGGCGCTAGGGTCGAAGGCAGCACTCATGCGTTGAACCAGCCCAGCTTGATGACGAACAGGATGGAAAGGATCACCAGTGCCGGGTTCAGGTCGCGGCGGCGGCCGGAAATCAGCTTGACGGCGGTCCAGCAGATGAAGCCGAAGGCGATGCCGTTGGCGATCGAGTAGGTCAGCGGCATGGCCAGGGCGGTGACCACCACCGGTGCGGCCTCGGTCACGTCGTCCCAGTTTATTTCCGCCAGGCCCGAAGCCATCAGCACGGCGACGAACAGCAGCGCCGGTGCGGTGGCAAAGGCCGGTACGCTACCGGCCAGCGGGGCGAAGAACAGCGCCAGCAGGAACAGCACGGCCACCACGATGGCGGTCAGGCCGGTGCGGCCACCGGCGCTCACGCCTGCCGCCGACTCGATGTAGCTGGTGGTGGTCGAGGTGCCCAGCAGCGAACCGGCCATGGCCGCAGTGCTGTCGGCGATCAGGGCACGGCCCATCTTCGGCATGTGGCCGTCCTTGCCCATCAGGCCGGCGCGCTTGGCCACGGCGATCAGGGTGCCGGAGTTGTCGAACAGGTCGACGAACAGGAAAGCGAAGATCACGCTGACCAGGCCTACGTCGAGTGCCCCGGCGATGTCCAGCTGCAGGAAGGTCGGTGCCAGCGAAGGGGGCATCGACACGATACCGCCGAACGGCGTGACGCCCATGGCGATCGCAGCGACCGTCACGGCGAGAATACCGATCAGCACCGCGCCGCGCACCTTGAGCGCTTCAAGGCCCACGATCAGGAAGAAGCCCAGCGTGGCAAGGATCACCGACGGCTGCTTGAGGTCGCCCATGCCCACCAGGGTGGCCGGGTTATCGACGACGATGCCGGCGTTATGCAGGGCGATGAGCGCCAGAAACAGGCCAATGCCCGCGGCAATGGCCGAGCGCAGCGGCAGCGGGATGCTGTTTACGATCCACTCGCGGATGCGGAAGATCGACAGCAGGAAGAACATCACCGCCGAGAGGAACACCGCGCCCAACGCGACCTGCCAGGTGTGCCCCATGTGCAGGACCACGGTGTAGGTGAAGAACGCGTTCAAGCCCATGCCCGGCGCCAAGGCGATGGGGTAGTTGGCGATCAGGCCCATGGTCGCCGAGCCGATGGCGGCAGCCAGGCAGGTGGCGACGAAGATCGCGCCCTTGTCCATGCCGGTTTCGCCAAGAATGCTCGGGTTGACGAACAGGATGTAGGCCATGGCCAGGAAGGTGGTGACGCCCGCAAGAATCTCGGTGCGCACGTTGGTGTTGTGTGCTCTTAGTTGAAACAGCCTTTCCAGCATGCCCGCTCCCCGAGGCGCCCCCGGCGCCGTGAATGTATCGACCCCATCAGCAAAGCACAGACCGTAACGGCTGCCGTGGTTTTGCGTGGGGAGGAAAAAAGCCGCGCATCATACCAGCATGACTGGCAGGGGCCTATGGCCGTTCAGGCCCCCGTCAACCATTGTGCAACCGATCCCGCGTGGCCAGTGTCGGGAACAACTTTATCCACACTCCGGTCACCACCAAGGTGCCGACGCCCCCCAGCACCACCGCCGGCACCGTGCCGAACCAGTGCGCCGTGACCCCCGATTCGAATTCACCGAGCTGATTGGAGGCACCGATGAACAGGCCGTTGACCGCGCTTACCCGGCCCCGCATCTCATCCGGCGTCTCCAGTTGCACGAACGCACCGCGTATCACCATGCTGATCATGTCTGCTGCACCCAGCACTACCAGTACCGCCAGCGAGAACCAGAATGAGGTCGACAGGCCAAAGGCGATGGTGGCCACGCCGAACACCCCGACTGCGGTGAACATGGTGCGGCCGACCTTGCGCTCCACCGGGAAGCGCGCCAGCCAGAACGACATCAACAGCGCGCCCACCGCTGGCGCCGACCGCAACAGGCCCAGGCCCCACGGGCCGGTGAGCAGGATGTCCTTGGCGAACACTGGTAGCAGCGCGGTGGCGCCACCCAGCAGCACGGCGAACAGGTCGAGGGAAATCGCCCCGAGAATGTCTGGCCGGCTACGGATGAAACGCACGCCTGCCAGTAGCGACTCCAGGCTGGCGCGACCGCGTTGCGGCACTTGCTGGCGCGAATCCAGGGTCAGCATAAGCAGGCAGGCAATGGCATACAGGGCCACGGTCGGGCCATACACCCAGGTACTGCCGAAGGCATACAGGAGCCCGCCCACGGCCGGGGCGACGATGGTCGCCGCCTGGGTGGCCGAGGCTGAGGCCGCTACGGCCCGAGGAAACAGCCCGGGCGGCACCACATTGGGCAGCAGCGCCTGGGTGGCGGGCATTTCGAACGAGCGGGTGGCTCCGAGCAGGAAGGCGAGGGCGAAGATCAGTTCGCGGCTGACGTTGTCGGTGGCGCTGCCCAAGGCCAGCACCAGGGCGATCAACCCCTGCAGCGTCTGGCACAGGGCCGCGACCTTGCGCCGGTCATAGCGGTCGGCGACGTGGCCGGTGTGCAGCATGAACAGCACCCGCGGCGCGAATTCGACGAGGCCAACCAGGCCCAGGTCGAGCACATTGCCGGTCAATTGGTAGAGGTGCCAGCCAATGGCAACGGTAAGCATCTGAAAACCGCTGGCGGTGAACACCCGGGCCAGCCAAAAGGCAATGAAAGGGCGGTGATGGCGCAACAACTGCGGTGCGGAATCGGACATCGGAAACCTGTGGCCTCGGCGCAGTAGAGGGGGGCGGCAGATTATCATCTGTTTGTAACAAACGGTTACTGTTTGCCGTTGTCGACACGGTTTCTTCGGCTCTGGAAGGGGGTGGGGCAACCGGTCACGCGGCAAACAACCGCACCGCCTGCCGGGCCATTCGGGACTATGCTTGCTATCAATCGTTGATCTGGATCAATCGTTCCAGAAACAACGATTTGGCCAGTGGGCCGAAATCCCTGCGATCGAACAGAACAATTCCAACGTGCCGCACTCGACACTAACGCGGGGGCAGTGGGCGACGGGCCACGAGCCCGGAAGCCGGATTACCTGAAGAGGAAGCACCATGTTCGGAATAGAAGCCCTCGAGCTCGCCCGAATTCAGTTTGCCTTTACCGTGTCGTTCCACATCCTGTTCCCGGCCATCACCATTGGCCTTGCGAGTTACCTGGCGGTTCTCGAAGGCCTTTGGCTGAGGACCCATGAGCAGGTCTATCGTGACCTTTACCACTTCTGGTCGAAGATCTTCGCCGTCAACTTCGGTATGGGGGTGGTTTCCGGCCTGGTCATGGCCTACCAGTTCGGTACCAACTGGAGTCGTTTTTCCGACTTCGCCGGCGCTGTCACGGGCCCCCTGCTCACTTATGAGGTGCTTACCGCGTTCTTCCTCGAGGCGGGCTTCCTCGGCGTCATGCTGTTTGGCTGGAACCGCGTGGGCCGCGGCCTGCACTTCTTCTCCACCGTGATGGTGGCATTGGGTACGCTGGTGTCGACCTTCTGGATCCTGGCGTCCAACAGCTGGATGCAGACCCCGCAAGGCCACGAGATCATCGACGGTCGGGTCGTCCCGGTGGACTGGCTGGCGATCATCTTCAACCCGTCGTTCCCCTACCGCCTGATGCACATGGCCACCGCCGCGTTCGTTGCCACCGCCTTCTTCGTTGGCGCCTCGGCGGCCTGGCACCTGCTGCGCGGGCGCGATAACCCGGCGGTGCGCAAGATGCTGTCGATGGCCATGTGGATGGCGCTGATCGTCGCCCCCATCCAGGCTGTGATCGGTGATTTCCACGGGCTTAACACCCTCAAGCATCAGCCGGTGAAAATTGCCGCAATCGAAGGCCACTGGGAGAACGTTCCCGGTGAGCCAACCCCGCTGATCCTGTTCGGCATCCCGGACATGGAAGCCGAAACCACCCGCTTCAAGGTCGAAATCCCGGCGCTCGGTAGCCTGATCCTTACCCACAGCCTGGATAAGCAAGTGCCGGCGATGAAGGAGTTCCCGCCCGAGGACCGTCCCAATTCGACCATTGTCTTCTGGTCGTTCCGGGTCATGGTCGGGCTTGGTTTCCTGATGATCTTCGTTGGCCTGTGGAGCCTCTGGCTGCGCAAACGCGGCACCCTCTACACTTCACGCCCGTTCCTGTACCTGACACTGTGGATGGGCCCATCGGGCCTGATCGCCATTCTTGCCGGCTGGTTCACCACCGAGATCGGCCGCCAGCCGTGGGTGGTGTACGGCCTGATGCGTACCTCGGAGGGTGTCTCCAACCATAGCTACGCCCAGCTGGGCTTTACCCTGATTGCATTCGTGGTGGTGTACTTCGCGCTGTTCGGCACTGGCCTGGGCTACATGATGCGCCTTGTGCGCAAAGGGCCGAAAACGGGCGAGGGCGACGAGCACACCCCTGGCGGTCCCGGCCAGAAACGCACGCCGGCACGGCCGCTTTCCGCCGCCGATGAAGGCCGCAAGGCCACTGCCCCCAGCCTGAGCAAGGAGAACTGAGCCATGGGTATCGACCTTCCGCTGATCTGGGCCGTGATCATCATCTTCGGTGTCATGATGTACGTGGTGATGGACGGGTTCGATCTGGGCATCGGCATGCTCTTCCCGTTCGTCAAGGCTGAGCAGGACCGGGATGTGATGATGAACACCGTCGCCCCCGTATGGGACGGTAACGAAACCTGGCTGGTCCTGGGCGGCGCCGGTTTGTTCGGGGCCTTCCCGATGGCCTATTCGGTGGTGCTCGAAGCGCTTTATCTGCCGCTGATCCTCATGCTGATCGGCCTGATTTTCCGCGGAGTGGCCTTCGAGTTCCGTTTCAAGGCCAAGGATGACAAGCGCCACATCTGGGACAAGGCGTTCATCGGCGGTTCACTGGTGGCGACTTTCTTCCAGGGGGTCGCGCTGGGGGCATTCATCGAGGGCTTCAAGGTAGTGGACCGGCATTACGCCGGCGGCACGCTCGACTGGCTGACCCCGTTCAGCCTGTTCAGTGGCCTGGGCCTGATCGTCGCATACACTTTGCTCGGGTGCACCTGGCTGATCATGAAGACCGAGGGGCCTCTGCAAGCGCAGATGCACAAGCTCGGCCGGCCGCTGGCCCTGGTGTTGCTGGTGGTGATCGGCATCGTCAGCCTGTGGACGCCGATCGCTTACCCACAGATTGCCGATCGCTGGTTCAGTATGCCCAACCTGATCTGGTTCATGCCGGTACCGCTTCTCGTGCTGGTAACGTTCTACGGTTTGTTCAAGGCAGTGGCGCGCAGTGCCAACTACACCCCGTTCCTGCTGACGTTGGTGCTGATCTTCCTTGGCTACAGCGGCCTGGGCATCAGCCTCTGGCCGTATATCATCCCGCCGTCGATCTCGATCTGGGATGCAGCTGCGCCGCCACAGAGCCAGGGCTTCATGCTGGTCGGCACATTGTTCATCCTGCCATTCATCCTGGGGTATACCTTCTGGAGCTATTACGTGTTCCGCGGCAAGGTCACCCACGAAGACGGCTATCACTAGGAGGCCCATCATGGCTGGCAAACATGGCCTTGAAGAGAAGAAACCCCTGTGGCAACGCCTGGGCTGGTTGTTGCTGATCTGGGCTTTGAGCGTGGCCGCCCTGGGCGTGGCGGCCTATGTGATGCGGCTGTTCATGAGCGCGGCGGGGCTGACCACGCATTGAGGGCCGTGGGGCTGCACTGAGCAGCCCCCGCTTCACTTGCGGGCTTTGAGGATCACGAACTTCGGTGTCGCGGCCACCTGTTCAACTCCCCGGAACAGGCGCGCCAGCTTGCTGTGATAGCCCAAGTGGCGATTACCGACGATATACAACGCACCGCCGACCACCAATGCCTCACGCGCCTGCTGGAACATGCGCCAGGCAAGGAAGTCGCCCACCACCTGCTGTTGATGGAACGGCGGGTT
>NZ_MOMO01000188.1:0-7217 GCF_009933855.1 Pseudomonas sp. SG-MS2
GGCGATTGGGCCGCCTGGCGGCCCCTGGGGCAATCAGCCCAGGCACCGCGTCACATGCTTGACCGACAGGTAGCCCGACAACCCCCAAGGCCCGAGCTCCCGCCCGATCCCGCTACCCTTGGTGCCGCCCCAAGACGTTTCGACGAACACCGCTTGTACCGAGTTGATCCACACATGCCCGACTTCCAGCGCATCGGCCACCCGCTCGGCGCGCTCCAGGTCCGCTGAGCAAACGGTGGCGACAAGGCCGAAACGGCTGTCGTTGGCCTCGGTAATTGCCTGTGCTTCGGTCGAGAATCGACGCGCGCACAGCACCGGCCCGAAGATTTCTTCATTCCACAGGCGGCTGTCCACGGGGACGTCGGCATACAGCGTCGGGCTGACAAACCAGCCGTCGCGGTCCAGCGCCTTGCCACCGGCCAGGCACTGCAGGCCCTCTTCACGGGCGGTGGCAAAGTAGCTGGCAACCTTCAACCATTGCGCCTGGCTGGTCAGCGGGCCCATGTCCACTTCTTCAGTCAGTGGGTTACCAACGCGCAGCGTTTCCAGTGCCTGTTGCAGGCGTGGCAGCAGCGCATCGGCAATGCCATCGTGCACCAGCAAGCGCGAGGTGGCCGAGCACATTTGCCCGGCGTTCCAGGTGATACCGGCGACGATCCACTCCACTGCCTGGTCCACATCGCAATCATCGAACACCACGATCGCCGATTTGCCGCCCAACTCCAGGGTCACGGGCCGGCACTGTGCCGATGCGCTGCGCATCACCTGGCTGCCGACGCTGTTGCTGCCGGTGAACGACAGCTTGTCCAGGCCGCTATGGCTGCTCAGTGCCGCGCCGGTCTCGGCTTTGCCGTTGACAATGTTCAGCACGCCCGCAGGCAGGCCCAGGGTATCGGCGATCTGGCCGTAGGCCTGCTCGATCAGCGGGGTGACTTCCGAGGGCTTGAGCACCACGGTGCAGCCTGCCGCCAAGGCCGGGGCGAGCTTCCAGGCGCTGGTCACCAACGGGAAGTTCCACGGCACGATCAGGCCGACCACACCCACCGGCTCCAGCCGGGTGCGGGCGGTAAAACCCGGTGCGGCCAACGCCACTTCGCGATTCCTTTCCGGCAGTTGCTCGGCCAGGTCGGCGTAATAAGCGAAGGTGGCTATGGCATCGTCCAGGTCGATTTCGGCCTCATGGCGAGGCTTGCCGTTGTTGCGCATTTGCAGGCTGATCAGTGCTTCACGGCGTTGCCCAAGCTGCTCGGCAAAACCGCGCAGGTACGCCGCACGCTCGTTGGCGCTGACCTGCTTCCAAGTGGGCAGGGCATTGCGCGCCGCCGCCACGGCCTGGTCGACCTGGGCAACGCTGGCGGCCATCAGTTCGGCAAAAGGTTGGCCCAATGCAGGGTCATTGACGCTGATGCAGTCGCTGCCCTGGCCTTCGACCCAGCGGCCAGCGATGTAGTGGGAAGTGGTCATGGTCGTTATCCAGTCAGGCCATTTCGGCAGGTTTCAGCACCGGCGTGTGCGCGGTGCTTTTGCAACGCACCCAGCGCGGGCCGTTGGGGCCATACACGCCAGCAGGTTCAGGGAACAGGTTGAGCAGCAGCAGGTACAGCACACCAGCCATGCCCAGGGTTACCGGCAGGCTCACGTCGATGCCGCCAGCCAGGTCGCCCAGCGGGCCGACGAACTGCCCAGGCAGGTTGACGAAGCTCATGCCTACCACCGCGCTGGGGACCCACGCGCCCATGCCGCGCCAGTTCCAGCCATGCAGGAACCAGTAGTGACCGCCGCGCTGGCCGCGGGTGAACACTTGCAGGTCGTCGGCGTGGTAGAAGCCGCGGCGGGTGATCAAGCCGAGAATCATGATCACCATCCACGGGCTGGTGCAGGTAATGATCAGCACGGCGAAGGTCGAAACGCTCTGCACCAGGTTGAAGGTGAAGCGGCCGATGAAGATGAAGGCAATAGCCATTACCCCGATCAGCACGGTGGCGCCTGCGCGGCTGAGCAGCCGCGGGAACACGCTCGACATGTCCAGCCCGGTGCCGTAGAGCGCAGTGGTGCCGGTGGACATGCCACCGATCACCGCGATCAGGCACACCGGCAGGAAGAACCAGCTAGGCGAAATCGCCAACAGGCCACCTACGTAATTGTTGGCGACGATGTAGTCCGCGGCGTGGGTGGCCACCAGGGTGGCGGTGCACAGGCCGAACAGGAACGGGATCAGCGTGGCGGCCTGGGCGGCGATCACCGCCAGCATGATGCGCGCCTTGGGCGTTTGCCGCGGGATATAGCGCGACCAGTCGCCGAGGAAGGCGCCAAACGATACCGGGTTGCTCATGGCCAGAATCGCCGCGCCGACGAAGGCTGCCCAGAATCCGGCCTGGCCAAGGTTGACGCTCCCGGCGTAGCCCGCATCGAACGGGCCGGCAAAGGCGAAGATGCCCAGCAGGAACAGCAGGCTCGAGGCCCATACGGCAACCTTGTTGACCCACAGCATGAAGCGGAAGCCGAAGATGCACACCACCAGCACCAGGATGGCGAACAGGCCGTAGGCCAGGCCCAGGGTCAGGTCGGTTTCGGGCAGCCCGGCCAGGCGCTTGGCGCCGCCGACCAGGGCATCGCCGGAACTCCATACCGACAGCGAGAAGAACGCCACGGCGGTGAGCAGCGACAGGAACGAGCCGACGATGCGCCCATGCACGCCGAAGTGCGCGCCCGACGACACCGCGTTGTTGGTGCCGTTGAGCGCGCCGAACAAGCCCATGGGCGCAAGGATCAGCGCACCCACGCCGACGCCGAGCAGGATCGCCCAGACCCCGGCCTGGAACGACAGCCCGAACAGTACCGGGAAGCTGCCCAGCACGGCGGTGGCAAAGGTGTTGGCACCGCCGAAGATCAGGCGGAACAGGTCCAGCGGGGAGGCGTCGCGTTGATCGTCAGGGATCTGTTCGACGCCATTGGTCTCGATACCGGTCGAGTGGCTCATGGTGATGCTCCAGCGCGGTTGTTGTAGGCCGGCGCGGTGCGCGGGCCCTCTTGTGGGTGCGATGGCAGGGCGGCAGGGCCGCGTAAAGGTGAATCAGGCGACGGTGACGACCGACAGGTGCTCATGGCAGGCCAGCCAGCGTTCGCCGTGGCGGCGGAACACGATGGTTTCGCGCTCGGCCAGTTGGTGCTGCTCGCCGGCGATGCGGATGTGCGTGGCAACATCGTGCATGAAGATCGCCACATCACCCTGCAGGCTCACCTGCGCATTGCTCGAAACGCAGCCGAGCACGGCAAAACCCTCGGCCTGCCATTGGGCCCAGAGGTCTTCGTAGGCGCCGCGCGACAGCAGCGGTTGCGCCAGGGTGTGGAAAAGAAAGGTGGCGTCTTCGCTGAAGCAGGCGAAGTAGCGGGCGGTGTCGTTGCTGGCGAAGGCGGCTACAAGGTCGGCGGCGGCCTGGCGTACCTGAAGTGTCTGGTCCACGGGAGTGGCCTCACGGTTATTGTGATTGTGGTGAAGCGATTCTGGTGGGGGTTGGCGGGTGAACAAATCGCTGGGGGGAAATAATTAGTTCAGGAATTTGTGAAGTGAAGTGCGATGAACCAGGCGCTTAGCCTGACTCAGGAATCACTCCAGGAAGATTGGTCGCGAGGCAAGTCGCCTCTGGGGTCATTAACGATGATAGAACCATGCGCGGGGAGTTGATCGGTGTAGAGCACCAGATTCTTGCCGCCAGCATGCGCAACGGATTCAAAAATGATGCCCGCGCAATCAGCTTCCAGAACAAGATCCCCTATGAGCCAACTGGGCGGTTCGACACCCTCGTTGAAGCGAATCTTGCGCCAGTCACAGAAGAAGTCTTTCCAGATGGGTGGCCAGTCTGCTTGGTAGCCGCCGGTAAAGTCGATCACTCGGTCCAATGTCAGGGAGTAACTCACCAGCAATCCCGGCGGTAAAAACGGACTACCCTGCTGGAACTCGGCCACGGCAGTGGCCGGCTCCAGGGATAGGTAAAGCGCCTCAAGCCCTTTGCGATTGGCGCGGCCACCTTGGGTAGCCGCGCCGGTGCCGGATGTTGGTGTTATTGCCCATTTCGGTGTGTGCAGCCGGTAGCAGGGCAGGTTCTTCAACGCGATGATTTTCATCCTTGAGAACCGGCTTCCCACGACTGCAGGAAGGCGATCAACTGTTCAGTTCGGCCGTCGCTGACAACCTCTTCTGGCGTTCTGTAGTCGAATGTCGACAGCGGTTCGTTCTTGAACCAGAAAATGGCCTTGGTCATGTCCGTGCCCATGTCAGTTACAGCACGCAAGACCCGCACGGCATCACGTATGTACGCCTGGATCTTCTCCGACTCGGGGGCGTTGCGCACGGTGTTGCGATGGACATGGGCGCGGGTTGCGAATGTCTGCTGGTCCATCGAGAACACCTTCAGGAACCGCTCAGGGGAGAACATGACCCGATTGACTTCCCGAAGCGCTTCCATCAGCCCCTCGAAACTTGTGGGTTGAAGTTCCAATACTGCATTGCTGGCCATGATTGACCTCCTGAGGGGGTTCGCTTCTCACAAGCACAATTTTTGCACAATTTGAGCATAAATCAAGATCTTTGCACGCAGGCTGGGACCGCGCTGTCATCGGTTCTGCACCGCCGCCTTGGATCCGACTGGCGGTCTTACTCACCCCCCATCCTTGCCTACGCTGAAACTCCCACCCCAACGTTAGCAAGGAGATCGGTCATGGCCTTCCAATACAAGCGTCTGGACAAGAACAACGCCGCGGTTCTGCTGGTCGATCACCAGACCGGCCTGTTGTCGCTGGTCCGGGATATCGACCCCGACCGTTTCAAGAACAACGTGTTGGCGCTTGCCGACCTGGCCGAGTACTTCAAGCTGCCCACCATCCTCACCACCAGTTTCGAAACCGGCCCCAACGGGCCGCTGGTGCCCGAACTCAAGGAGCAATTCCCCGACGCCCCCTACATCGCCCGGCCGGGCAACATCAACGCCTGGGACAACGAAGATTTCGTCAAGGCGGTGAAGGCCACCGGCAAGAAGCAGTTGCTGATCGCCGGCGTGGTCACGGAAGTCTGTGTGGCCTTCCCGGCGTTGTCGGTGCTGGAGGAGGGCTTCGAGGTGTTCGTGGTCACCGATGCCTCCGGCACCTTCAATGAGCTGACCCGTGATTCGGCCTGGCGGCGGATGGAGGCAGCCGGGGCGCAACTGATGACCTGGTTCGGCGTGGCCTGCGAGCTGCACCGTGATTGGCGCAATGATGTTGAAGGCCTGGGCACGTTGTTCTCCAACCATATTCCCGATTACCGCAACCTGATGACCAGTTACAGCAAGTTGGCCAAGTAAAACGGCAGGGATCGACCATACTGACTGTTCATTCGCACCAAGGAGCGTGTCATGGCCAAGCCGTCCAGGAAGAAAGACTTGCAGGCGCCCGCCGAGAAGCTGGGCGGCAAGGCCTATGACAAACAGCTGAAAGACCTGCATGTGGAATTGGTGAAGCTGCAGGAATGGGTCGTGGCCAAGGGCCTGAAGGTGTGCATCGTATTCGAGGGCCGTGATGGTGCCGGCAAGGGCGGCACCATCAAGGCCATCACCGAGCGGGTCAGCCCACGGGTGTTCCGCGTGGTGGCGCTACCGGCGCCGACTGAACGGGAAAAGTCCCAGATGTATGCCCAGCGCTACCTCAACCACCTGCCGGCAGCGGGGGAGGTAGTGATCTTCGATCGCAGCTGGTACAACCGCGCAGGCGTTGAGCGGGTGATGGGCTTTTGCACCGACGAGCAGGCCGGCAAGTTCCTCGCGGTGGTGCCCTTGCTGGAGAAACTGATGGTCGAGTCGGGGATCATCCTCATCAAGTACTGGCTCGAAGTCAGTGCCCAGGAGCAGACCCGCCGCCTGCAGGACCGCATCAATGACGGCCGCAAGGTGTGGAAACTTTCTCCCATGGACCTCAAGTCCTACACCCGCTGGGACGAATACACCCTCGCCCGCGATGAAATGTTCGCTGCTTCCGATTCATCGTGGGCGCCGTGGTTCCTGGCCCATTCCGACGACAAACGCCGTGCTCGCCTGAACATCATCAGCCATCTGCTTTCGCGCATTCCCTACAAGGACGTCACTGGCGACAAGGTGGTGAAGCTGCCCAAACGCGGCAAGATCGGCAAGTACAAAGCGGTAGCCTATCCCTTCAAAGTGGTCGAAGAGCGTTTCTGATTCCCTCACTGCGCATGGTCGCAAGGGTACGAACCTATGCCACATGACGGCAGCCTGCTGCAGGCTACAGTGGTCTTCCTGCTGGCCGTGGTGCTTCTGGTGCCACTGGCGCAGCGTCTGAAGATGGGGGCGGTGCCTGGCTATCTTCTGGCCGGCATCCTGATTGGCCCTTCGGTATTGGGGCTGCTTGATAACCCAGGCAACGTGGCACGGATTTCAGAGATCGGTGTGGTCATGTTGCTGTTCGTGATTGGCCTGGAGCTATCACCACAGCGCTTGTGGACCATGCGTCGGGCGCTGTTCGGTGTCGGGGCGCTGCAGGTCGGGCTGACTGCCCTGGTGCTTGGCTTGCTGGCGTATGCAGTGTTCGGCCAGTCGAAACCGGCGTCGATCGTTCTGGGGCTGGGCCTTGCCCTGTCGTCCACCGCGTTCGGCCTGCAGGTCCTGGCCGAACGCAAGGACCTGGGCAAACCGCACGGCCGCCTGGCCGTGGCCATCCTGCTGTTTCAGGACATCGCCGCCATACCGCTGATTGCCGTGGTGCCGTTGCTTGGCGGTGATGTCAGCACTGCCGATGAGCGCGCCTGGCCGCTACTGGCGGTGTCACTTGGCATTGGCCTGGTGATCGTCAGCGGCCGTTACCTGATGACGCCGGTGTTCAAATGGACAGTCGGGTCGGGCCTGCCGGAGCTGTCGACCGCCACAGCCTTGCTGGTGGTGCTGGGCACGGCCTGGGTGATGGAGCACGTGGGCATATCCATGGCCCTGGGCGCCTTTCTTGCTGGTGTGCTGATGGCCGAGTCACCGTTTCGCCACGAACTGGAAGCCCAGATCGAGCCGCTCAAGGGCCTGTTGCTGGGGTTGTTTTTCGTCGGGGTGGGAATGAGCGCCGATTTGCGTCTGCTGATCGGCATGCCCCTGGCCGTGCTGGGGCTGACGCTGTTGTTGGTGGGCATCAAATTGCCGCTTCTCTGGGGGTTGGGCCGGCTGGCGGGTGGGCTCACTCAC
>NZ_MOMO01000189.1:0-2183 GCF_009933855.1 Pseudomonas sp. SG-MS2
GATCAACTGCGCGAAAAGTACCCCAAGATCGCAACGCTCATGGACGGCTGCGAGGATGAAGTGCTGGCGCACATGGCGTTTTCCCAAAGCGCATCGACAGCAGTTGCACAGCACCAACGCGCTCGAACGCCTGAACGCCGAAATCAAGCGCCGCACCGATATTGTGGGGATTTTCCCCAACGATCCGGCCATCACGCGGCTGGTTGGGGCGATGCTGTTGGAACAGAACGACGAGTGGTGCCTGCAAAGACGCTACATGCAATTGGAGGCTTTCGAGGCGGTCAGCGATAATCCTCAAGCCAAGCTGTCGGCCGTGATCAAATAAACGGCGAACTCAGTGGCCAGAGCCATGATGAGTTACACCACTTCCCGGGACACGATCGATACCAATACCTTTTAACCAATACAACACATCAATTACTACTGATGATGAGGGATTGTGGGTAATTGCGTCAGCTTCGATGGCCTACCGCCAAAGTAATAACGGCGATACTCTATTGTCGCAGATTGCAGCCGGACCGACCGGAAAGGTAGCTACTGACCGAAACGGGACATGGGCGATAGGGGCGTATCGAAGCTCCGACAACGGCCTCAACTTCGAGAGCTCTGGCTCACCCGCCCCGGTTCCAAGTAGCTTGGCCGCCTCGTCTGCTGAAACTTTCATTGCAGGCGGTACATCTGGGGCATTGCGGCGCAGTGTGCCGATTTTCACTTATGACACGGCTACTCAGTTCGCCGTCCCCACCCTCACTTCCGCCATTGGCACCATTGCATTCATCAAAGCGAAGGAGCTTGCATGATTTTTACCTGTGGGATGTGAATGGAATTTTCGTTCGGGCGGTCAGCGCTGATGAATCAGGCCCGCTTCCTGTCCGTAGCATTCCGAAGGTACCGCCAGAGCTGACCGGTACCGAGGTCGCTCGCTGGACGGGACAGGGCTGGGAGGTTCTGCCGGTCGCGCCGGAGCCTGAGCCAGTAACGGCGCCGGCCTGGCCAGCTTTGATTGCTGCGCGCCGCTTCTTGGCAGAAACCGGTGGCGCAGTCGTCAAGGGCCTGGCGGTCAACACCGAGCGCGACAGCCAGTCTCTGCTGACCGATGTTGCATTCGCTGCCTCGCTTGATCCTGACTACCGCATCAAGTGGAAGACGGCGTCAGGCTTCGTTGAGCTGACGGGCGATCAGGTCATCGCGCTGGCCACCGCAGTGCGCGCACACGTGCAGGCCTGCTTTAATCGGGAGGCCGAGTTGCTGAGTGCCGTGGCTGACGGCTCGATCACCGTCGAGATGCTGGAGCAAGGATGGCCGTAACAGCCTGACGTAACCATCCCCAACCGCCTTTGTCGCCCGCTCCCTGAAAAGACGAAGCCCCGGCGAACTGTGATCACCAGGGCTTCTACTTTCTCTGATGGGGACAAAAGAGAACGCTACGCAGATAGTAGCAGTCGCGCGCCAAAAAGCAAAACCCCGGTGGTTCGCAATCACCGGGGTTTCTATTTTCTCCAGCGCCCTTGTTTTCGCATGGAGAACGTGGGGCGAATCCTAGCTGAAACAAGGTCGAGGATCTATTCAGACGACCATAGTGTTAGGCGATGGGTGCGGCTGGATCCTAGTGTTATATTGACCGCCGCCATGGTTGGAACCCTCGCTCAAGGAATGAGAATGTCTCGACTTATAGTGTTCGCACTCGCAGCGCTGCTAATAGCAGGCTGCTTCATCACCTGGTCGCTAGACCCCTCATTGGTCGCCCCAGGATGGCGTCCCCTTTAAATTCATATCTCAACCGCCCAAAACCCCGCCATGTCGCGGGTTTCTTTTTTTCGCCTGGAGAAACCCATGCCGCAACAAATCCGCGGATCGCGCCTCGGCAATTGCCCCGGCGCTCAAACTGCTGCCTGCGAAAATGTCGGGTTGGCGCGCTGAGCAGATGCTGCTAAGCAGCGGGCTACAGGAAAGCCGGCTGATCCATCGTCGGCAGATCGGCGGCCCGGCCCAAGGCCTCTGGCAGTTCGAAAAGGATGGCCGTGTCCGTGGCGTGCTCGAGCACTCCATCACCCAAGCCCTGGCGCGCTCCGTATGCCAGGCCAGGGGCGTGCCGGTGACCAACGCCGCTGTCTATGCCGTGCTGGAGCACGACGATGTGCTTGCTGCCGCGTTCGCCCGGCTTCTGCTGTGGACCGATCCTG
>NZ_MOMO01000190.1:0-20952 GCF_009933855.1 Pseudomonas sp. SG-MS2
CGCCATGGGTTTGCAGGCACGCATTGGCGGCTTCCCACGAGGCCTTCGCCGCCAGGTACTTGGCCATGTTGGCGCTGGCCCCGGCATTCTGCCCGCTGTCGTATTCGGCGCAGGCGCGCCAGCGCATCAGGTCGGCGGCTTCGATTTCGATGTGCGCTTCGGCGATGGGGAACTGCACACCCTGGTTCTGCCCGATCGGCCGGCCGAACACCACGCGGTCACGGGCATAGGCGCTGGCTTTTTCGACGAACCAGCGGCCGTCACCGATGCACTCGGCGGCAATCAAGGTACGCTCTGCGTTGAGGCCGTCGAGGATGTACCTGAAGCCTTTGCCTTCTTCGCCGATCAGGCTGCTGGCCGGCAGTTCCAGGTTGTCGAAGAACAGCTCGTTGGTCTCGTGGTTGACCATGTTGGCGATCGGCTGCACGGTCAGGCCCTTGCCAATGGCGTCGCGCAGGTCGACCAGGAAGATCGACATGCCCTCGGACTTTTTCTTCACCTCAGGCAAAGGCGTGGTGCGGGCCAGCAGGATCATCAGGTCGGAATGCTGGACCCGCGAGATCCACACTTTTTGCCCGTTGATCACGTACTTGTCGCCCTGGCGCACCGCAGTGGTCTTGATCTTGGTGGTGTCGGTACCGGTGGTGGGCTCGGTCACACCCATCGACTGCAGGCGCAGCTCGCCACTGGCCAGCTTGGGCAGGTAGTGGCGCTTCTGTTCCTCGCTGCCATGGCGCAGCAAGGTGAACATGTTGTACATCTGCCCATGCACGGTGCCGGAGTTGCCACCGCAGGCATTCACTTCTTCGAGGATGACTGAGGCTTCAGCCAGGCCCAGGCCCGATCCGCCGTACTGCTCCGGAATCATCGCCGACAGCCACCCGGCATCGGTCATGGCTTTTACAAAGGCTTCAGGGAAGCCTTTTTCTTCATCGATTTTGCGCCAGTAGCTGGCGTCGAATTCGGCGCACAAGGCGCGCACGCCTTCGCGGATGGCATTGAGGTCATCACTGTCGTACGTATGCATGCGGGGTTCCCCTGTCCAGTTCTCAGTCGAAAAGCACGTCGGCGCTCTGCGCCACGCCGTCGGCATTACCGGCCCACAGTTGCGCCTGGCCCGGTGCACCAATGCGCCCGGCCACTTCGAATGGCGTGGGCACGGTCAGTGGGCGTACGCCGCGGTAGGCGAATTGGCGCAGGCGCTTGCCAGGGTTGGCGCGCAGGAAGGCGCGCAGGGTGAGGGTGGCAATCAACGGGCCGTGCACGACCAGGCCGGCGTAGCCTTCGGTGCCGGTGACATAGGGGTGGTCATAGTGGATGCGGTGGCCGTTGAAGGTGACGGCGGAGTAACGGAACAGCAGAGTCGGGGAGGGCGTGACGGCCTCGCTCCAGTCGCCTGGGGCGGTTGGCGCGGCGCTGCTCAATTTGGGCGGGTTCGGTTCGCGGTAGACGATATCCTGCTCTTCACGTACGCACAGTTCGCCCTGCTGGGAGTACTCGTGGCGCACCGTGACGAACAGCAATGCGCCACTGCGCCCATGCTTTTCCTCGATATTTACGATGGTCGACAGGCGATGGGCCTCGGCGCCGACCTTGAGCGGGGAAATGAACTCGACACGGCCCCCGGCCCACATGCGGTTGCGGTTATCGGCGGGGGGCAGAAAGCCGCCGCGCGCCGGGTGACCATCGCTGCCCAGTAGCGTTTCGGCCACCGGTTCCTGGAAAAAGCACCACATCCATAGCGGCGGCAGGGGCTGCCCCACGGCGGGGGCGGCTTCGCCGAAGGTGGCGGCGATACGTTTGATCAGGTTGCGGCTCAGCTCATCGACGGCCTCTTCCGTGCGGCCGATCCAGGCGCTGTAATCCGTGGGCGGGTGCGTAGCAGTCATAACCATTGGCCTCTGCATTTGTTGTTATGCAGCGATCATGCGAGGCACCTGGCATTCTGTGAATTTGCATTTATGTAAGGCAGCGTTCATGTATGCTGAACGCCTGCTCCATATTCGGATAGGCCCATGCATTTTGATCTGGCAGACCTGAGGCTGTTCATTCATATCGGCGAGTCACCGAGCCTGACCCAAGGCGCGCGGCGGGCATTCCTCTCACCGGCAGCCGCGAGTGCGCGCGTCAAGGCCCTGGAGGCGCAGCTCGACACGCGCCTGCTGTACCGCGACAGTCGCGGCGTCGAACTGACCCCGGCCGGGCAAAAACTGCTCATGCACGCGCGGTTGATCATGCGCCAGGTGGACTACCTGAAAGCCGAATTCGCCCAGTTCGGCACCGATTCGGCCGGGCATATCCGCATCTTTGCCAACACCACCGCGGTCACCGAATTCCTGCCCGAAGTGCTGGCGGGCTTTCTCGCCAAACGTCCCGGCGTGACCGTGGACCTGCAGGAGCGCCTGTCGCGGGATATCGTGCGCGGTGTACTCGATGGCAGCAGCGACATGGGCATCATTGCCGGCCCCGTGGAAGCCAGCGGTTTGCAGGTGCTGCACTTCAGTACCGACCGGCTGGTACTGATCGTGCCTGCAGGGCATGAGCTGGCTGCCAGCAGGCAGGTCACGCTGAAGCAGACGCTGGCGTTCCAGCATATTGGCCTGCACGACGGCAGCACTTTGCTCAGTTTCCTGCGCGACCATGTCGAACGCATGGGCCTGAATCTGTCGCTGCGTATCCAGCTGTCGAGCTTCGAGGCCATATGCCGGCTGGTGGAGGCGGGCGTGGGGATTGGCATCATCCCCGAGTCGGCGGCTGTCCGGCACAGCCAGACCATGAACCTGGTCACCATCGAGCTGGATGAAGCGTGGGCGGTGCGCGAGCGCAGCATTCTGGTGCGCGAGCTGGATGCGTTGCCAGGGACGGTGAGGGCGTTGATCGCCACCTTGATGCCTGAGGGGGCAGACAGCGCACTGCAACCGCCCCCGGCCCCCTAGAAGAAACTGCGCTGAGCCTTGAACGTCAGCATGCTCTCGCAATACGTGTTGATACCGGCATAGGCACCGCAGCCCCCGCCGTTGAGGTCGGAGTTGCTGTAGATCAGGTTCAGGTCGATGCCCAGCCAGGGGCGCGACAGCTCCAGCGACCAGTCGGAGAACGCATTCACCTGGCTGCCGTCGCCGATGGTGAAGGGCGTGCCGAGGCGGTGATGGGCGAGTTTGACCGTGAGGTCGATGTCGAACAACGGCAGCTGGCCAAAATCGGCGAACAGGGTGCCGGTGCGATTGTCCGGGTTGTCACGCCAGGCCCCGCCGATTCGGCTGCCCATGACCGAAATGCCGCCATACAACGCATAGCTGTCCGGCCCTGCGATGTTGGGCTGGCTGTAGTGGATCAGGCCTACTTCGTAACCCAGTGTGCTGTCGAAGTGGTGCTTGTAGCCCAGGTAGCTGTCTAGGCGCAGTGTGGAATCAGGCGTCACGCCCATGCTCGGCGCATACTGGCCCACGTACCAACCGCTTGGGTGGCTGAGGTCCAGGCCACCGTGAAAGGCGCCGCTGGCGCTGGGCGAGATCAGCCCCTGGGCCATGCTGCGTGAAGGCGTGGTGCCAAGTTTGAAGTCGAAATCGCCCAGTTGGCGTTGGATCTGCTGCGCTTGCAGCACCGGGCTGAACAGCAGGGCCGCACTGAGCAACAGAAAGGGCCTGGTCATGGTCACCGTCCTGGAAGGCTTGCGCTTGAGCGGCACAGGATACCCGTGTTGGCTGGCGGGGAAAACAGCGTGGTCTGCTTCAAACGGGTGGTGATGTCGATCAGGGGCCGCACGTGAGCGTATGGCCTGGCTTTCAATTCAACCTTTTATCGCCCTGGCCGGCTCGGCCACCTCGGTCACCACCTCTTCGCTGGCGGCGCGCAGGATCACGCGCTTGCGCAGCTCGTACTCATCCAGGGAGAGTGCCTGGCGCTGGATGGCTTCGAGCTGCAGCTGGCGGGTTTCTTCTGCGGTGTAAGGGCGCAGTTCGGGGTGGGTGGCGCAACCGCTGAGCACGGCAATGGCAGCGGCGGACAGGGTGGCGAACAGCAGGCGGGCCGTAGTGTTCATCGGCAAGCTCCAGGATTCGGGAGATGGGTGTGTGACGAATCGATGGAGCAAGATTATTGAGCCGACGCGATCATTAGAAATTGCCATTCTCGATAGTGACTATCGATAGCACCGTGTGAGAACGGCAGCCTTTGCTAACCTTAAATTCCACGCGGTATGGGCCAGAGGGATACTGTGATGCGCATGCCATTGTTATGTGCCGTGGCGCTGCTGCTTTGCCTGGGTGGTGACCCAGGCCTGGTCCAGGCGCAAGAGCCTGCACCGGCCGCCGAGGCGGCACCCGCCAAGCAGGCGGTGTTCAACCCCGAGCAACTGGACCAGATGCTCGCGCCGATTGCGCTGTATCCCGACGCGCTGCTGGCACAGGTACTGATGGCCGCCACCTATCCCGGTGAAGTGGCCGAAGCAGTGACGTGGTCCAAGGCCAATCCCAAGGCTCAGGGTGATGAGGCTGTCAAACAAGTGGCGACGCAGGCCTGGGACCCGAGTGTCCAGGCATTGGTGGCGTTCCCGCAGGTGCTGGTGGTTCTCGGGCAGGACCCGGTGTGGGTGCAGCGCCTTGGGGATGCGTTTCTGGCCCAGCCTGATGATGTGATGGGTGCCGTGCAGCGTCTGCGCCAGCAGGCCAAGGCCGCAGGCAACCTGCAGAGCAACCAGTACCAGAACGTCACGGTGCAGGCTGCCCCGGCAGCCGCGCCCAGCTCGCAAGCGGCACCGGCCAGCAGTTCGTCCTCCAGCACCATCATCATCCAGCCGGCCGACCCGCAGGTGGTGTATGTGCCCACCTACAACCCGACCACCGCTTACGGAACCTGGGCCTACCCCGCATCACCGCCGGTGTATTACCCGCCATCGCCGCTGTACTACGCCGGCAGCGCGCTGTTGGCCGGGCTGGCGTTCGGTACTGGCGTTGCGATCGTCAACTCGCTGTGGGGCGATTGCGACTGGGGGCGCAACGACATCGATATCGACGTCAATCGTTACAACAACATCAACGTCAACAACCGCATCGCCAACAACCAGAACACCTGGCAGCACAACGCCGTGCACCGCGATGGGGTGCCGTACCGTGACAACCGCAGCCGCCAGCAATTCGGCCGCCAGCTCGACGGTGCCAGCCAGCGTGCAGCTTACCGTGGCGACGATGCCCAGCGTGCACAGGCACGCGATCGCGCCCGTGCTTCGATGGACCGGGCGGGTATCGAACGCCCGGCCACCAGCAATCGTGAAGCCCGTGACCGGGCTCGCGAAGCCCAGGCCAGCAGGCCCCGTGCTGCGGAGCACCGGCAGGCAAACGGCCAGGCACGCCAGGCGCTGCACAACAAACCGGGCAATAGCGCTGGGAGGGCGAAGAACAATGCGTTCGACGGCGTGCGATCCCCCTCACGCTCTGCGGCGCAGGCCAACCGTGGCCGCACCAGCCAGGCGCTCGCCAAGCGGCCGAGTGCATCGCGTGCGGCGGGCCATACCATCTCCCGGCCCAGTGCGGCCATGCACCGTGGTGGAGGGGGGCGTCGATGAACATGAGCCAAAGCAAGTCGTCGCTGGGCCTGTGGCTGTTTGCCCTTGGCGCCGCCTGGTCATGCCTGGCCACTGCGCAGCAGGCATTCCCCACGCCAGAGAAGGCCGCCGCAGCCTTCGTCGAGGCGCTGGGGGTGGAGCAGGCAGACCAGGCGCGCCTGACGCAATTGCTCGGTGACGACTGGCGCACCTACATCCCCCGCGAAGGTGTGCAGCGCAGCGACGTGGATGCGTTCGTGCAGCAGTACCACCAGCAGCACCAGATCCAGATGCACGGTGACCGGCAGGCCATTCTGGCGGTGGGCAGCGAGCAGTGGACCTTGCCCATTCCGCTCACTCGAACTGCCAGCGGCTGGCGCTTTGACCTCAAGGCCGGCAGTGCCGAGATTCGTGCCCGGCGCATTGGCCGCGACGAGTTGGCCGCTGTGCAGTCGCTGCTTGCCTATCACGATGCGCAGATGGACTACGCCACGCAGGACCATAACGGTGATGGCGCACTGGAGTACGCCCGGCAGGTTTTCAGCACACCCGGCAAGCGCGACGGCTTGTACTGGGCGGACGAAACGGGCGGGCAGGTCAGCCCGCTGGGCCCGCTGTTCGGCCAGAATGCACCCGGTGATGACTGGTACGGCTACCACTTCCGCATCCTCGAGGCTCAAGGCCCTTCGGCACCGGGTGGTGCGTACAGTTACCTGATCGGCAAGCATATGAGCCGTGGCTTCGCCATGGTCGCCTGGCCGGCCAGGTACAACGACACCGGCGTGATGAGCTTCATGGTCAGCCATGATGGCCAGGTGTTCGAGAAGGACCTGGGGCCCCAGGGCGAAGCGTTGGCCCAAGGCATGAAACGTTTCGATCCGGATGACAGTTGGCAGGTTGTCGAAGCGGGCCACGATCAATAGACGTTCTACCCCGGCGCTTTGTTGGCCTGCCAGTCTCGCTCATTGGCTGCCAAAAGGGGCTCGCATTGGCCGTCACTGGGGCGTGGAACCGCCCACCAGCAATTGCTGCACCAACCATTGCCCGGCGGGGCCCAAGGCTCGCCTGCGCGACCAGGCAACATCCATCGCGACTCTGCGTGGGTAGCCTGCCACGGGCAATTCCACCAGGCCACTGCCGAAGCGCGCCACCAGCGCCCTGGGCAGTTCCGCCCAGCCATAGCCGCGCACCGCGAACTCCAGCAGGGTCAGGTAGTCCGGCGCCGACCAGGCCTGGCCGCGCCCGTGGTGCAGGCTTGGCGCGTAGGTCCTGATGTATAGCTGACGCTCGTTTTCCAGGTGCTGTGGCTGCACGCCAGGCTGTTTTGCCAAGGCGTGGCCTGTGCTGACGTAAACGGAGAATTGCGCATGTTCCGGCAGGCGTGCCACGGCGATGTCGGCCGGGTAGCGCTGCTGCGCTGCAAGGATGCCGATCTGCGCCATGCCCTGCTGGATCAGGTCGATAACGTCGGCGTCTTCCGAAGGCCCGCAGCGCAGTTCGGTGTGCGGATAGCTGGCAGCGAAGCCACCTATCACCGCGCCTTGAAAGGTCACGCTGTAACTGTCGGACATCACCACCGACACCAGCGGCTCTACCTGTTCGGCCAGCCTCACCGCCAGCGCATCGAGCCGGGCGCTGGCATCGAGGATCGCCTCGACGTGGGTCAAGACCTGGCGGCCGGCCTCATTCAGGGTGGGGTGGCGGCCTGCACGGTCGAACAGTTCGCAACCTATGTCAGCCTCGAAGTTGGCGATTGCGATGCTGATGGTCGACTGGCTCTTGCGCAGTTTGCGCGCTGCGGCGGAAAACGAGCCAAGGGCTGCGGCTTCGACAAAGGCAACGAGGGCTTCAGGTGAGTAGCGCACAGGTATTGATAAAACCGATAGGAGATATGTCGCGAGTATCAGTTCCATCAAAGAAAATGTGAAGCACAAGTTCACTACTGGATGGAAAATGCCGTGAAAAAAGTCTCTTTTACCGAGCGCCTGGTCCATGCCATCGGCTATGAAGTGTTTGCCGTGCTGCTGTGCGCGCCGCTTTTGTCCTGGGTGATGGACAAATCGTTGGCAACGGCCGGTGGCCTTGCGGTCACCCTGTCGCTGATCGCGATGGTGTGGAACATGCTCTACAACGCGCTGGTCGACCGTTGGGTGTGTACCGCACGCATTCACTGGAAGGCCGCGGCACGCTTTGCCCACGGCCTGGGTTTCGAGTTGGGGCTGGTGGTGTGGTGCCTGCCGGTGGCGGCCTGGATGCTGGATATCTCGCTTTGGCAGGCGCTCATGGTTGAGCTGGGCTTCTTCGTGATCATTTTGCCCTACACCGTGCTGTACAACTGGGCATTCGACCAGGTTCGGCACTGGATAACGCAGCGCTGGGCCGCCGCCTGAGCAGACAAACGAGCAAGACGCATCAGCCTGTGAGAGGATGTTCGCCAACCCAGCCATAAGGCCAGACAGGACCCCGAACACAAGCCTGATGAAGACGCCAAAACGAATCGAACCGCTGATTGAAGACGGACTGGTCGACGAAGTACTGCGACCCTTGATGAGCGGCAAGGAAGCAGCCGTCTACGTGGTGCGTTGCGGCGCCCAGGTACGGTGCGCCAAGGTCTATAAAGAGGCCAACAAACGCAGTTTCCGCCAGGCCGCCGAGTACCAGGAAGGCCGCAAGGTACGCAACAGCCGCCAGGCCCGGGCGATGGCCAAGGGCAGCAAGTACGGCCGCAAGGAAGCCGAGGACGCCTGGCAGAACGCTGAAGTGGCGGCGTTGTTCCGCCTGGCCAATGCTGGTGTGCGGGTGCCCAAACCCTATGATTTCCAGGATGGCGTACTGCTGATGGAGCTGGTGACCGACGCCGATGGCGATGCGGCCCCGCGCCTTAACGACGTTCACCTGGAGGCTGATGAGGCGCGTGAGTACCACGCCTTCGTCATTCGCCAGATCGTGCTGATGCTGTGTGCCGGCCTGGTGCATGGCGACCTGTCCGAATTCAATGTGCTGCTGGGCCCCGATGGCCCGGTTATCATCGACCTGCCGCAGGCGGTGGATGCCGCCGGCAACAACCATGCCTTCAGCATGCTGCAGCGTGACGTGGCGAACATGGCCCACTATTTCGGGCGCTTTGCACCGGAGTTGAAGGACACACGCTTCGCCCAGGAAATGTGGGCGCTGTACGAGGCAGGTGAACTGCGTGCGGACAGCCCGTTGACAGGCGAATTCGAGGATGATGAGCATCTCGCGGACGTGGGCGGAGTGATGCGCGAAATCGACGCTGCCCGCCTGGATGATGTCCGCCGCCGAGCTGCGCGGACAGAAGCCGAGCATGGGCCGGTCAAGGGCGAAGAACCGCCGCCGCCCTGGCTGCAGTAATCTCGCATAGGTGCTGGCCCTATCGCCGGCTTGCCGGCGATAGGGCCAGCCAAGTGGTGATGAAGATGCTGATCGCAGGGGCTCAGTGTGACAGCAGTACGGGCATTTGAAGCGCTTGCAGAACCCCATGGGTAGCGCCACCCAGGATGAATTCTTTCAAGCGCGAATGACCAAAGCCGCCCATGACCAACAGATCGGCGCCGGCGGTGAGTGCTTCTTGCTGCAGGCACTCAGCGATCGCGCGCCCGGCCAGCTTCACGCTCAGCGGCCGAGCGTTCAGGCCTCTGTGCTGTAAAGCGTGTGCCATGTCCTGCGCAATGGCGCCGTGCTCGAGTGGTTTTTCCCCCTGCACGGTCAGAACCGTGATCAGCATGTCTGAGCTAATCAGATTCGACGCGTCAGCCAGCGCTCGCGCCGCGACGCGGCTGCCGTCCCAGGCCAACGCCATGTGCCTGACAGGCTGGATGGGCAAAGAGGGAACGAGTACGCATGGTCTGCCAGCGCCGAAAATCACCGACTCTGCCAGCTCCTGGATGACTGGCTTGTCGACTGCCCATGGCAGGATGGCCAGGTCGAAATACCTTGACGCTTCTGCAGCCGCGGTACCCGTCAGGCCGGGCACCACTTCTCTGGTGGAGAATTCCACACTGCTCTGGCCGTGTTCAAGGCCGCTCACCATGGCCTGCAGCGCTTTGCACTGGCTTCTACTGTTGCTTTCGGTTGTACGAATCATCTCGGGGATATTCAGGAGTGTGCTGCCAACTGATGGCGAAAGGTAGGGGATCCTTACCGAAAAGGTCATGACATGCAGGTCGTACCCCAGCGCGATGGCCAGCTGTACACCGGCTGCCACAGCGTCCTCGGGGAGCACATCCGGATAGGTGATCAATGGCATGTAAGCCAGATGAAAATTCGACATGTCCGACACCTTCAGCTGTTGCGAGGCGATGCGCGGTAAGTCAGGCGTTTATGGCACGCCGGCGACTGGCAGTTCAGTGAGGCGAGGGCTGCCCGGGTAACCCAGTTCCAGGGCCATCAGCGCAGGCATGTCCAGAATCTCCACCAGCCGGCCATGCAGGTTGACGATACCCAGGGCGCGCAAGTGGGCGACCGAGCGGCAGATGGTTTCCAGGCGCAGCCCCAGGTAGGACGCCATGTCCTCGCGCGACATGCGCAGCATGAAGCCATGGGAGGAATAGCCACGGCTGACAAACCGTCGGGACAAACTCAGCAGAAAACTGGCCAGCCGCTGCTCGGCAGAGAGGTTGCACAGCATCAGCACGCGCTCATGCTCGCGGATGATTTCCCTGCTCATCAGGCGGTTCAAGCTTTGCTGCAGCGTGGGGAAATCACGCGCCAGGGCCTGCAGCCGATGGTAAGGGACGGGGCAGACTTCGCTGTCTTCCAGGGCAATGGCATCACAGACATGGTGCTCGGTGGCAATGGCATCTAGGCCCAGCACGTCGCCCGGCATCCAGAAGTTGATGATCACACCCTGGCCTTCGGCATTGTTCAGGTTGGTCTTGAAACTGCCTGAATGCACCGCATACAAGGCACTCAAGGGTACATTGGCATTGAACAGCGCAGCTCCCTTCCTGATGCGGATGCGCGGGCCTATCAATGTATCCAGGTTCGTGCTGTCGCGTAGCGGCAAACCCGTGGGCAAGCACAAGCCGTTGACCCGGCACTCGTTGCAACGCGATGCCAGTGGTTTCAAATGAATGGGCGGGGGCGTGCGCACCTGCACAGGCTGGCTGAGCAGCTGAGCGTCGATCAGGCCCGACATTTCAGGCCTCCTTCGCAGGTCTGAGAGCGACGGTGGCGATCTTGTTCAGTGAATGAGGCGCATTGAGGCGGGCAGTCAGCACGCCCAAAAACTGTTCGGCTTCTTTGGGTGTTTTGAAACTCACCCGCCACTCGTCCATGTGGACCCACCAGCGGCTGTCATTCGCGCTTTTCTCGACGTAAACGTTCATCGGAACCTCCAGTGCCTGCATGCGCAAGCAATAGCTATTGTTTCGAGGTGCAATGGCGTCCATGTCGGCAGCGAGGCCAGGTACAGCGTGCGCCCAAAAAACCGATAAGTCTTGATCCGTGTCAATTGCCCGGTAAGCGCTAACAGCCGCTGGTCGGCTCGCTTGCACTGTTGACAAACATCAAACCGGGCAGCCCCCGGCGGCAGATCATCGAGGTACTCATCGACCCCGCAGAGGTGTGCCATGACCAACCCGCAAAGACTTCTTCTCATCGCATCGCCCCTGATGCGCCGCACACCGGTTTATGACCGTGCAGCGGCGCTGGCCAAAGCCAAGGGCATGCCACTGCACATCGTCGCCTTTGACTACCTTGAGGGCCTGGCCACCGCCGGCCTGGTCAACGAGCAGGCCTTGGCGGTCATGCGCGAGGGCTATGTGCAGCAACACCGTGAATGGCTGGAAACCCAGGCATTGTCGATGCGCCGTAATGGCGTGACGGTGACCACCGAGGTGTTGTGGGTTCAGCACCCGCTGGACGAGATTGAGGTGCATCTGCGTGAGCAGCCGTTCGCCATGCTGATCAAGGGGCTCGAGCATGAACCGTGGTGGATGCGAGCCATGTTCACCTCGCTCGACGTGCAGTTGCTGCGTGACACCAGAATTCCACTGCACCTGGTACACAACGCCAGCAATGCCCTGCCGCGCCGCATACTTGCAGCGGTTGACCTTTCGCACCCAGAGGATCAGTTCGAAGGCTTCAACGACCATATCATCAGCGAAGCGCTCAAGCTGGCGTTGCAATGCAATGCCCAGATCGAACTGCTGTATGCCTACGATATGGGCTCGATGTACCTGGACGCCGAAGGCAGCCGGGAACATTCGTTCCTGTTCGATTCGAACCTGTCACGGACACTGCACGAGGCTCAGGCCGATGCCTTCCAGGAACTGGCCGAACGCAACGGCATTCCCTTCGAGCACCGCCACATGCGGGTGGGGGACCCGACCAAGGTGCTGGCGCTGTTCATGGACAACAACGACATCGACGTGCTGGTGATGGGGAGCTACCACCATCACGGCATCGGCTGGTTCATCGGCAGTACGGCCGAGCGGATCCTGCATCGGCTCAGCACCAGTGTGCTGGTGTTATCACCCGAGCATTCGCAAGGTTAGACGTGCAAGGCCCGCAAGGGCCTTGTTTCAGGCGCGCAGATCAAGCTCGTGGAGGATTTCGCTGACATCGCCGCCCAGGTAGCGCGAGGTGAAGCCCAGCGCCTTGGTCAGCCGGTGCATGGCGTAGTTGTTCGAGAGGTCCCTGGACACCATGCGCTGGTAACCATTGCGCCGTGCCGCTTCGATCAGGTGCTGCAGCAACAGCTTGCCCAGCCCCTTGCGCTGCCATTGCTCGCCGACAGCAACGGCACATTCGCAATTGTGGCTACCCGGGATCGCGGCATAGCGGCTTACGCCAAGCTGATGCAGCTGGCCATTGTCATGGGCCAGCGCGACGTAGGCCATGCGCTGGTGACCGTCGACCGGCATCAACTGCGCGTCCAGGGCGGGCAAGCCACCGCTGAGTCCGGCGAGAAAACGAAAGCGCCTGGCCTCATGGCTGATCGTGCTCACAAAGCGACTGTCGCGTTCGTGATCATCATCGCGCAGCGGGCGAATCAGCACGGCTGTGCCGTCAGCAAGGGTGTCTACCCAGTGCTCGCTGGTGTCTTCGGGTTCCAGCAACTGCTTGTTCATAGGGCCTCCAGAGGGCTTGATCAACGTGGGCTTTACCGGTTGTACCGTGAGACGGCGTTCTGGTTCTGACATTGATCAAGTCGGTGCGCCAGTGGTGACTTTCTGATCTGCATCAAACGCGCAAGGGTAGGGGGTTCGAAGATCGATGCTACTTGCCATCGCCGAGTGCGGCCGGAGGTTTGCCATGGGTCAGTATCGACAACTGCTGGTGCTGCTTACCGACATCGACCCGCACTCGGCGGCTTTGCGCCGGGCGCTTGCCCTGGCGCATGTCAGCGGCGCAGCGGTGCATATCGTTGGGCTGTTCGAGCCGTACGAGGCGCATTCGTTACGCCAGGAGCGGCTGAACGAAGCCGAGCTGCAGCGCCAGTACGGGCTCTATCGCAAGCAGCTTGAGGCGCTGGTCGAACGTCATCGGTCGAGTAATACCTGTCTGACGCTCGATACCGTCAAGGCAGAAGACCTGCGCGACCAGGCCGCCGATTACATCCGCGAGCTCAAGCCCGATATGGTCATCAAGGACACCGAAACGACACCGGCACTGGCCCGGTTTTTCGGCACGCCGCTGGACTGTGCGCTGATGCGCGCGTACCAAGGCTCGATGCATTTCGTGCCCCGGGCAGCCGCGTCCTTGCCAAAACGCATTCTGGTAGCCGTGGACACCGCCCTGCGCGATGACCCCGATGCCCAGATGCTATTCAACCGCGCCCTCATCCGCGCAGCCGATGCCCTGGCGCTGCAATGCGATGCGCAGCTGCACCTGCTCTCGGCCTATGACCTGGTGGGGGTGTTTGCCCCTGACATGGTGGTTGCGCAGACCTGGGTCGAGGAGATGCGTGATGCCTTGCAGGTGCCCTTCGATGCATTGGCCGATGCCGAAGGTGTGCCCCCCGATTGCCGGCACTTCAAGGAAGGCGGGGCAGTGCAGGTGATTCGGGACCAGGTGGCGGCCCTGGATATTGACGTGGTGGTCATGGGGGTGGTGCAGCCCAGGGGGTTGAGCAAGCTGCTGGGTGTTACCACCGAACGTATTGTCAGCGATCCACCGTGCAGTGTGCTGGCCGTTCACCCCTGTGTGATCGATACCTGGGAGCCGATGCCATGCAACTGACCTTTTTCGGCGGGACGGGTACGGTGACGGGCAGCAAGTTCTTGCTGACGCATGACTCGACACGGGTGCTGATCGACTGCGGGCTTTTCCAGGGTTACAAGCAACTGCGCTTGCGCAACTGGGAGCCACTGCCGGCGGCACTGCGTACGGTCGATGCGGTAGTGCTCACGCATGCCCACCTGGACCACAGCGGCTACCTGCCGGTGTTGGTGCGCGAGGGCTTCAGCGGGCCCGTGTATGCCACCCCGGCTACCTGTGCCTTGGCTGAAATCCTGTTGCTCGACAGCGCCCGATTGCAGGAAGAGCAGGCCGAACATGCCAATCGGCATGGCTATTCCAAACATTCGCCGGCCCGCCCCTTGTACACCGAGCAGGAGGCCAAACGCGCACTGCAGCTGTTCAGGCCCGTCGCATTGCACCATCGCACCCAGATCGCGCCCGGTGTCGAACTGTTGCTGCGCACGGCCGGGCACATTCTGGGCGCGGCGACCGTGCAACTGACGTTGGACGGCCAGACAGTGGTTTTCTCGGGCGACCTGGGCCGGCCCAATGATCCCGTCATGCGTGCGCCCGAACTGATCGGTGCGGCCGATGTGCTGCTGGTGGAGTCGACCTATGGTGACCGGTTGCACCCTGCACAGCCCCCGGAGCGTTACCTGGCCGATGTGATCAACCAGACCCTGCTGCGTCATGGCATCACCCTGGTGCCGTCGTTCGCGGTCGGCCGAGCGCAATTGCTGATGTATTACCTGTACATGCTCAAACGCGACGGGCTGATACCGGACATTCCGGTGTATCTCAACAGCCCCATGGCAACCGATGCCACCACCCTGTACCAGCAGTTCAGAAGCGAGCATCGCCTCACGGCGCTGGAGTGTGCCCAGATGTGCAAAGGCACGCAAATCATCCGCACGGTCGATGAATCCAGGCACCTGGATCAGCTGCGCGAACCTGCGGTGATCATTGCCGCCAGCGGCATGGCCACGGGAGGGCGGGTGTTGCACCACCTCAAGGCGCTGGCCCCCAATCCGCACAACAGCATTCTGTTTTCCGGCTTTCAGGCAGGCGGTACCCGGGGCGCCGATATCGTTGCCGGGGCGCGCAGCGTGCGCCTGCATGGCGAAGACGTGCCGATTCGGGCGCAAGTCTTTGCCATGGACAATCTGTCGGCGCATGCCGATGCGGACGAAATCATGGAGTGGTTGCGCGGTTTTACCCGGCCACCGCGGCAAACCTACGTCATTCATGGCGAACCGCATGCTGCGGACACCTTGCGTCGACGGATAAGCCTTGAGCTCGGCTGGCAGGTGTGCGTGCCCGAGCACCTGGAAACGGTTGCCATAGACCCTGTGCGCTGACACGGCGCTGGAGGCTTGCATGAACATGCAAACAAGGGCAAAGCTCAGCGCCTGGGCAAAACGACCCAGGGGCAGCCTTGGATGGATCGCAGCCATCGCCACACTGGTGGTTGCCGCCTCGATCTATCAGGTGTTGAGCCCGGCGTGGCAACTGCCCATGCGCGCCCCGGCCATTGTGCTGGCGCTGCTGGCGCTCAGTGCGGCGGTCGGGTTGGCCGTGCACCGCAGTTTCAAGAGTACGGTGGGCAAGACCATTTTTTCCGGGCAGGGGAGAGGTTGGCAGGCGAGGCTCGCCATTGTCCGGGACGTAGCCAGAGAGTCGAACATTTTGCTGGGCATGCTGCTACTGCTGGCAGTGTTGGGCTTAGGCTCACTGATACTCGCCAGCCGCTCCGTGCAAGGCATCGTCAGCGGATGCGAGACCAACCTGCAGGCCCAGGTTGATCTGCCAGAGGACCAGGCGCTCGCCGCGTTGGTCGCCCAACCGGTCTGCCAGTGCCTGGCGCAAACGTTTCTGGAACGCAATGGCGTCATCCGCCTGGCGCTGTTCAATACGCCGTTGCTTGAAGTCAGTGCCTTCAAGGGTGTGACCGAGGCCGATGAGCGGCGGTGCCTGGAGCAACTGGACCTGCTGCCGGAGGCTACCGCCGTGGCACCGCCTCAGGCCAGCGAAAGCCGGTGAATCAGCTGGCTTGGGTCATCCGGGTCTCTGGCAGTGGTGAACCCTGCCGCCTGCGCCAGATCGCGCATCGCCACATTGGCCGCAGCGTCGATGGAATACATCTGCCGCAGGCCCTTGGCGCGTGCGTGGTCGATCAGGTGCCGGAGCAGCAATGTGCCCAGACCGTGGCGCTGCCAGCTATCGAGCACGGTGACGGCGCATTCGCATTCTTGGTTGTCCGCACCGGTGGCGTAGCGGGAGATACCGACTTCCTGCAGTTCACCGTCGACATGCGCGAGGGCCACGTAGGCCATGTGCTGGTCCTGATCAACCACCATCAGTTGATCCAGCATGGCTTCGCCAGGCTCCTTGAGCTGGGACAGAAAACGGAAGTGGCGCGATTGAGGGGACAGGCGTTCGATGAAGTTCTTCTCGCGCTGACGGTCCTTGGGCTGCAAGGGCCTGATCAGCACATGGGTACCATTGTCGAGCGCTTCGATCCAGTGTTCGCCGGTCGTGGCAGGAAATGCCGGTGCTGCTTGTGGGCGGGGTGTTTCGGCGGGTGCCATGGCAAGCCTCCTTACATTCAGGGGTGTACAAAGGAGGTTCAGTTTCAGCGCCTCGCCTTCTGCGCGCTTGATAGTTGTCAATTGCCGCGCCTTCAGGCCCACGCCTCGCTATTTGGCCTTCCAGTACTTCTGCATTTCCAGAAACAGAAAGGAGGCCGTCCAGGTGATCATCACCAGGCCCGTGAGTGCCTGCAGGCCTGTGAGGTATTTGAGGTCGCCGCTGGGCGAAATATCGCCGAAACCGATGGTGGTATAGGTGGTGAATGAGAAGTACACGCAGTCCATGAACGTGCCGTCGAAGTTGCCGCTCAGCGTGCCCCAGCCTTCGGCACTGGCCATCAGATAATAGACCAGGGCAAAGCACCAGACTTCCAGCGCGTGGGCCGCCAATGCGCCGAACACACCGATGACGATGCGAAACCGGCTCCAGAGCTTGAGCCGCGGCAGCCAGTCGTTCAGGCGCAGCAGGCATTCGTAATGAATCACCACCACCAGCACCACGACCAGCGCGTTGATCAGCGTGACGGTAAGCATCGACGGCTCCCTTGTGGCCCTGACAGAAGTTTGGCCGGTAATGGCCTTCGTGTCGGTTTTACACCTGAACATCAGTTGATGATTGATAAAGATCACTGCGCGGGCCCTGTAGGAGCCGGCTTGCCGGCGATGGCTGCGTAGCAGCCCAACAACGCAGGTCGAATCCGTCACTTCAGATTACCTTCAGATTGACCACTGATACTCACCCCATCAAGCCCAAACGGGGGGAGTTTCATGACCCAGTCTCAGTGGAGCAGCCTGCTCCCATTGCCTATCGGCAGCCACGTCGACCATCACGCCCACTTGTCGCTTCATTTGCACAAGGACCCAGGGCGCGATGAGCTTGAGCACTTCATCCACCAATGTTTTGCCAGCGTGCATCACGCTGATGTGCACCATTACCTGCCAGAACTGCTGGCGCTGCAGGACAGCCAGGGTCGGCTGGTGGCTGCCGCAGGCATGCGCCCGGCCAGCAGCGGGCCGCTGTTTCTGGAGCACTATCTGGACGAGCCGCTGGAAGCTGCAGTATCACGCGTGGCGGGCTGCACCCTTGAGCGCGCGTGCATGGTCGAAGTCGGCAACCTGGCTTCGCTCAGTGCCGGTAGCGCGCGAATCATGATCATAGCGGTGACCTGGTTGCTGGCCACACGCGGCTTGCGGTGGGTGGCGTTCACCGGCGCGACGACATTGATCAACAGCTTTCAGCGCCTGGGGCTGGTGCCATCGGTGCTGGCATCGGCCGACCCGGCCCGGCTGAATGGGCAGGTGGACCAATGGGGTACCTACTACGCCCAGCACCCACAAGTCTTTGCCGGCAATATTGGTCATGGCTTCGATGCCTTGAGCAAGGCCGGGGTGTTCCAGCGCCTGGGGTTGCCAACGGCCCTTGAGGAGACTGGCCATGCCGCATGAACTGGAGCGCTTTCATCAACTGCTGGTCACGTTTGCGCGCGATCACGGTGACGCAATCGCCGTACAAGGTGCGACAGAGCGCTTCACTTTCAGGCAATTACTGGCAGAGGTGCAGTTGCGCACCCACAACTTGCGTAGCCGCTCGCCAGGCACGCTGGTACTGGCCCTGGATAATGGCCCGCAGTTGCTGTTCTGGGATCTGGCGGCGCTTTTTTCCCAGCGTCCCTGCGTGATCGTGCCCTCGTTCTTCAGTGCCGCTCAATTCAGCCATTGCATCGAGCAGAGCGGCGCCAGCCATGTGCTGTGCGACCCGCAATGGCGCGGTACGCTGGCCGAGCTGGGGTTCGCCCAGCAGGACGGGTTCTGGGTTCGCCAGGCACAACCCGCTGCGGCGCTGCCTGCCGGTACCGCCAAGATCACCTACACCTCCGGCAGCACGGGCAAGCCCAAGGGCGTGTGCCTGTCGTCCGAAGCCCTGCTGCGTGTAGCCCGGGAACTGGAGGTGGCCAGCCGGCCCAGTGAACCTCAGCGTTACCTGGCGGTGCTGCCGCTTGGTGTGCTGCTGGAAAACCTCGGTGTCTACGCCGCCTTGATGGCCGGGGCGAGTGTGCTGCTGTACCCCCAGGCGCTTCTGGGCATGGGCGGTGCGAGCCAGGTCGATTTCAAGCGCTTGCTGGGGGTAATCGCCCTGAGCGGCGCGCAGAGCCTGATTCTGGTGCCGCAGTTGTTGATGGGGCTGATCGCTGCCATCGAGCGCGGGCTGATGCGCGTGGGGGCGCTGCGGTTCGTTGCCGTCGGCGGTGCCCGGGTGGCGCCCAGCCTGTTGGCCCGCGCCGATGCGATCGGCCTGCCGGTGTTCGAAGGCTATGGCTTGTCCGAGTGCGCATCGGTGGTGGCCTTGAACCGGCCAGGCGCAACCCGCCGGGGCAGTGTCGGCAAACCGCTGCCCCATGTGCAGGTGCGTATCGCCGAAGACGGGGAGGTGCTGGTGGCTGGCTCGGTGTTGCTCGGCTACCTGGAGGAACCACCCGTCTGCGATAGCTGGTGGGCTACAGGCGACCTTGGCCATTTCGACGAGCAGGGCTACCTGTACCTCGATGGCCGCAAGAAACACCAGTTCATCACCAGCTTCGGGCGCAACGTCAACCCGGAATGGGTGGAGGCCGAACTGACCCAGAGCGGTGTGATCGCCCAGGCGTTCGTGCATGGCGAGGCCCTGCCAAAGAACCTGGCATTGCTCTGGCCGCTGGACCCTGCTGCCCCCGACACACTCATCGACCAGGCCGTGCAGCAGTGCAATGCCTTGCTGCCGGACTACGCCCGGGTCAATGCCTGGCGTCGCCTGCCGCGCCCACTGTCCAGTACCGACGACACACTGACCGCCAATGGCCGCCCGCGACGCGAGGCCATCCTGCGGCGTTACCACTCCCAGTTATCCGATATCCCGTTGTGAGGTCCGCCATGTCCTTTTTTGACACGCTGCAACTGCAAACCACCCAGGAGCGTCAGGCCCTGTTCGCCGTGCCGGTCATACGCGATGCGTTGGCGGGGCACGTCAGCCTCGACAGCTATGTGGCCTTCCTGACCCAGGCCTACCACCATGTGCGCCATACCGTGCCGCTGATGATGGCGTGCGGCGCGCGCCTGCCTTCGCGCCTGGAATGGCTGCGCGGCGCCGTGTGCGAATACATCGAGGAGGAGTACGGCCACGAGCAGTGGATCCTCGATGACATCAAGGCCTGCGGTGGCGACTGGCAAGCGGTGCGTGACGGTCGGCCGGCACTGCCGATCGAGCTGATGGTCGCCTACCTTTATGACGTGATCGCCCGGGGCAACCCGGTCGGGCTGTTTGGCATGGTCAACGTGCTCGAAGGCACCAGCATTGCCCTGGCCACCCAAGCCGCCGGCACGATCCAGAGCACTTTGGCGCTGCCGGACCGGGCCTTCAGCTACCTCAGCTCCCATGGCGCGCTGGACCAGGACCACATGGTCACCTACAAGCGGCTGATGGACCGCCTTGATGATGCTGATGACCAGCGGGCTGTGATTCATGCGGCCAAAGTGGTTTACCGCCTGTATACCGACATGTTCCAGGGGCTGCCGCGTGCGGGCCTGCAAGAGGTGCGTCATGCGCTTGCCTGAGTGTGTGGTGATACTCACCGGCGCCAGCGGCAGCATCGGCCTGGAGCTGGCCGAACAGTTGTGCGCAGCCGGTGCCCGGGTACTGGCGGTGAGCCGGCAGATGGGCAAACTCGCCGGCCTGATGAACCGTTACCAGGGCAGGCTGCTTTGGCAGTCGGCCGACCTGCGCAGCCATGAGGGGCGTGAGCAGGTGCTTGCCCGTGCCCGGGAGATGGGTGGGGTCAATGTCCTGATCAATGCCGCGGGCGTGAACCGCTTTGCCCTGCTCGAGCAGATTGACGAGCAGGCGCTGGACGAGCTGCTGGACATCAACCTCAAAGCCGCTGTGCAACTGACGCGTGTATGCCTGCCGCTGCTGCGCGCACAACCCCGGGCGCTGGTGGTCAACGTCGGCTCCACCTACGGCTCGATCGGTTACCCCGGTTATGCCACCTACTGCGCCAGCAAGTTTGCCCTGCGCGGTTTTTCTGAGGCGCTGCGCCGCGAGCTGGCCGATACCTCGGTGAATGTCATGTACGCCGCACCCCGGGCAACCCGCACCGCGATGAACAGCACCGCCGCCACGGCGCTCAACCAGGCGCTGAAGGTCGGCATGGACGACCCGGCGGATGTGGCCCGCGCCGTGCTCAAGGCCGTGCAATCAGAACGCAGCGAGCTTTACCTGGGCTGGCCGGAAAAGCTCTTCGTGCGCATCAACGGCATGTTGCCCGGCGTGGTCGACCGTGCGCTGCGCAAGCAACTACCGGTGATCCATCGTTATATCGCGAGCCATTCCAAGGAGTCGATCAAATGAAACGTCTGTTCATCGCAGGCCTGCTGGCGTTCGCACCGCTCACCTGGGCGCTGGACCAGGCGGGTAGCCAACAATTGGCCAACCTGCAGCAGCGCTGGGCGCAGATTCAGTACCAGACGCCTGAAGGCAAGCGCGCCGATGCGTTCGAGAAACTGGCAGCCGACGCCTCCATACTCGTTCATCAGCACCCGGGCTCGGCCGAACCTTTGATCTGGGAGGGCATCATCAACAGCAGT